>DJYI01000156.1:7658-7959 GCA_002448475.1 Verrucomicrobia bacterium UBA6982 | reverse complement strand
GGGGGGGGGGGGTATAGGGCGCGATTTCTCGCCCGTCTGCCGCGCCCCGCCTTCGACTATTAACCGGCCGTATCTGTCCGCGATTTTACGAAAAAATCGTCATTGATTTCGTTTTTTGATTCACATGCCAAGAATTCTCATAGCAGATGACGCCGACATCGGTCGGGCGATTCTGAAGAACCTTCTCAAGAAAGACTACGAAGTGGTCGAGGCCAGAAACGGCCTCGAAGTCATTCGCATTCTCCAGGCCGACTCTTCGGGGATAGACGCGATCGTGCTGGATCTCATGATGCCGGTCATG
>DJYI01000156.1:0-7601 GCA_002448475.1 Verrucomicrobia bacterium UBA6982 | reverse complement strand
ATGCCGGTCATGAACGGACTGCAGGTCCTCGGCTGGCTGCGCGAAAACGGCATTCTCGCCCGCACGCCGGTTCTGATGCTTACCGCCATATCCGACCCGTCCGGAATCGCCGGCTGCGTGGACGCCGGAGCGTGTGACGTCATCGAGAAGCCCTACGACCCAGTTGTCCTTCAGGCGAAGATCAGGGCCGCAATTCGCCGCCGCGAGGACATCCGCTCCGCGGCGATGGAGGACGCCGAGAAAACCATAGATGGCGTCTCCCCGGGCGGCGACGGCGGGTTTTCCGACGCGGTTCTGGACGCCATCCCCGTTCCGGTGTTCGCGATAAACGCCCGCTCCCGCAAGATTTCCTACGCCAACGCGGCCTTCCGCGCCTTGCCCGGCATGGTCGCAAACCCCATTGGGATGACCCACTCTGACCTACTGCGCCAACAGGACGCCGTCGCCGTCGCCGAAGCGGAGGACGAGCTTCTTCGATACCACCGCCAGCGCCCGGTCTTCACACGCGGTCTCGACGGCCACAATTACGTGGTCATGCTCAACGCCCTTCTGGACGAAGCCGGCAGCGTTGACACAATCATCGGGTGCTTCGCCCGCACATACAGCGAAGAAGCGCAAACGAGCCGAATCTGAAGATGAGAAAAGAAATCGCCGACAATTTCCGCAAGTCCTTCCCTGTCGAGATGTCCGACGAGGACATGGAGGAGATCATGTGCGCGCTGGACACGTCGTTCCGCGATTCGGCGGAGAAACTCGCCCGAACGCGTCCTGACGACTTCGAGGCAATTCGCCGCGTCACCCACACGATAATCGGATTTGCCGGCAACGTCTGCGCGGAGAATCTGGCCGCCATGGCCTCGTCCCTGAACGCCGCGGCCCACGCGGCTGACGCGCAGGCGTGCGCCGCTGGCATGCGCGCCATCGTCGCGGCCTGGGAAGAATACCGCGCTGGCATTCCATCATGATCCTGAACAAGACAAGACTCGGTCTCGACGCCTTCGACAAGGCTTTCGGAGGCGTGTATTTTGGACGTGCAGCGCTCGTTTGCGGCGCGGCAGGCTCCGGCAAGTCTCTTCTGTGCGCCCAGTTTGTCTCAAAGGTCCTCCAGACCGGCGAGCGCGTTTGCGTGATGGGCGACCGGTCTCTCGACGAATTCTTCCTCAATTTGCGCGATCTTGGCACAGACCCTTCGGCGGTAATGGAGTCTAGGCAGCTTCTGGCCCTCTCCTGCGCCGGTCTCGGCAGCGCGAACCCTTCCGCGCAGCGCGCCGATCCGACGTCGCCTGGTTCAATGGCGCCGCTTCCGTTCCCGGCCGCGCTCAACGAGCTGCGACAGCTCAGCGAGGACGAGAATCTCAAGTTCTTCATTTTCCACTGCGTTCTGCCATGGGTCGCGGTTCTCCCCACTTCTGAGCTGGAGGAACGCGTCGGCTCTTTCATTTCGCTGCTGGAGAGTCTGGACGTGACGGCGATCCTCACGCTCCCCGAACCCGCCTCGGAGGCCGCCTCAAAACTCCGCAGCGTGCTGACCGAGCACTGCGCCGCGGCGCTGCATATTTCACCAGGAGCAAACGGACCCGGCCGCACAGTGTCGGTCACGCGCTACCGTGGAGCGGAAAGCGGCGCCATTCCGGCAAAATACGCCGTGGAAATCGTCCGCGGGCGCGGGTTCGTCTCCGCCTCGGGGCAAGTTTCTTCGGGACTTGCCTCGGGTGCCGGTTTCGGCGGCGGCGCACCGTCCGACGGCAACCGAAACTCGATTGGGTCCTCTCCGCGGCGCAAGTTCCATTCCCTGCTATCCCAGTCTTTGCCCGAAGCCCCGCAAGCGCCCGCGACGCCTCAGCCAGCGTCCTTGGCGCCAAAGCCGCAGCCTCGCCCCAAGCACTTCCGGACCCTGGTTCAGAGCTCACCGCAGCCGCTCCCCGAAAAACCGGCAAACGTGCCACCGCCTGCCCTTGATCCAGTCGAACCTCCACCGCCGCGCTTGGACCCGCCGGCAGCCGCCCCCGCTCCCAATCCCGCCCAGGGCGCTCCAGCCCGGCACCGCTTCTCTGCCGTGATCAAGTAGCGCTTTCATTCAGTTTTTTTCCACGTCTCGTGTACACCTCCTACTGGCATCTCCGCTCCTCTCCGTTTCTCAACGCCGACAGCGAGGCTCTTCTCTACCCGTCCGACCAGTTCAACGAAGGGCTGGCCCGTCTTCTTTATCTCATCGACCAGGAGCGCATCGCCGGAATGATAACCGGCCCCTACGGCGTCGGCAAGTCGTTCCTGCTAACAAGTCTCGTCCAGCGCTCCACCCGCCTAAAATTGCCTGTCATCAGATTCGACGCCATTCCAGGCGGCGGTCTGCCGATGGCGCGCCACATACTGAGGCAGCTCGGCATCGACGAGGACCCTCCAGCCTTGGCGGACGCCCTGATGCTCCTTCAGCAGCGCTGCATGGGCGGCGGACGGTCCCTCTCGCGCAATGTCCTGCTCATTGACGAGGCGCAGTATCTGGCGCAGGGGCCGGGTGACGAAGGGCTCTACCTTGTCCACTTTCTAACCAACCTTCGCATCACCACCCCTAGCGGGCAGAAGCCGCTTTTCACAACCGTCCTCTGCGGCACGCCGGAGCTGGCTGACGCCGTGCGCAAATACGAGTCTCTTCGCCGGCGGATACAGCTCTCGTGGGTTCTGCGGCCTCTTTCGGCTCCGCAGACGACCGAATACGTCGTCCAGCACCTTAAGGCCGTTGGCGGCGACCCCTGGATTTTCTCCGTCGAGGCGCTCGCCGCCGTGCATCGCCACTCCGGCGGAATTCCGCGCTCGGTGAACAACCTCTGCGACACCGCCCTCATGCTCGGCTACGCCGCGCAGGCCAGACACATCACGCCGGATCTGATCGAGGAGGCCGCCGAGGACACCGGTCTGGCCGACGACTCCGACGCGCCGCAGACGACTCCTCAGGAGCAGCCGCAGATGGACGAAACGGAGCAAAGGCAATGAGCATCGACAAACTCATCGATCTGTTCAACTCCGACAACGACGTCGCGATGATCGCGGCCTGTCTCGGATCCTTCTTCCTCGTCGCGATCGTCATCAACTCGTTCGTCACGCGCAAAAACCGCCTGCGCCGCGAGTCTTCCGCCGCGGCGGCGGCGAATGGCGGCACCGAAGAGGCTCCGGTCCACCTTGGCAACCCCTTTGCCGTTGCCGGGCCTGAACTTTCGGACGCACCTGCCCAGCAGGCGTCCCCGTCTTCGCCCATTCAGCAGCCGCCACAGGTGGCAGCCGCACCGCAGACGGCCGCCGCCGCGCCTGTCCCGCAACCGGCTCCGGCAGCCCAGCCCGTGCAAGTGCCGCAGGCGACGCAGGTCCCTCAGTCTCCGCAAGTCCCCGTCGCCTCGCAGACGCCGGAAGCATCTGCTTCGGCGCCGACCACCGCCCCGGAAGAGCGATATGTCTGGCAATAGTCGGGTCCGCTTCTTCGCCTCGGTCGCCATTGTCGCAACCGCCGCGGTGTTTTCGGACGCGACGGGCGCAACCGGCGCCAAGCCGCTCTGTCACGAGGACAAGGACCGGGTATTTTCCGAATTTCCGCTTGAGATCCGGACCGAGCGGCCCTCGGCCCTTGTCGTCGAATTCCCGGACGCATCCGCCATGCCCCCCTGCGACCCGGCTCTCTTCCGCGCGGCTTCCGTGCATTTGCGCAGCGGGGGCGGCTGGCGGAGCGCGTCCCTCCCGCTTTCAGCGCTGCGGGAATCGACCCGGATTCCGATTTCATCCCTTTCCCCCGAGGGCAATCCCGGACCTGTGGAGCGCTCGGACATTCTCAGGATATCGATCTGGCGCGTCGCCCCTCTTGGCGACGATCTTTCCGGCAAGCCCGGCACCGCGCCGTTTCTCGCCAAGGCGACGCTTGTCGGCCCGGCCGAAATTGCGATTCTCGCCCCGACCGACGAAACAGCTCCCGGCGAAACCGGGTTCGCCGCCGCCATGTCCGAGCGCGCCGCGCGGCTCGCGCGCCGCGCCGAGGTCTCGTTCGACATAGTTTCAGACACCGTTCTTCGATCCGCCTCGGACGCCGCTGAAACACTGAAGCCATATCGCGCCGCAGTCCTCCCGTTCAACCCCGGGCTTTCGCGCGGCCACGTTTCTGCGCTCCGCGCCTTCGTCGATAACGGCGGACGAGTCGTGGCTTTCTACAACTCCTCCGCCCAGCTCGCAGCGCTTCTCGGGTTCGGAGCGCCTCACTGGGAACATTCCGAGTGCAGCGGAATCCTGCCGCGCGGCGGCGAAATCGGCGGGGCGTTCCCCCACCCCACCGACAACCTCATGTGCCCGGTCGTCCGCGCCAGTTCACGCGGCGCGGGGATTCTGGCCACCTGGGCCGACTCGTCCGGTCGCGACAGCGGCAAAACGGCGGTGGCGTCCACGCCAGCCGGCGCCGCCTTCGCGCACATTCCGCCTCTGGCCTTTCGTCCCGCCGCGAACCTTTTCCGCCAGGCACTTGGAATGGATTTCCTTCCGGCGGAAACAAACGCCGCGAAGGCCGCAACCGACGCTTTCGTGGCGACGAACCGACTGCTCTACGCATGGGCTCCGCATGGCGCCACGCCAGAATTTCTCCGGAGAATGATCCGCAGAACGCCGGAGGTGCGCACGCTGCACCTCCGCCCGGAACAGCGATTTTCGCCCAAGCCGGACGGACTGCGCTTCTCGCTGTATTTCCCGGTCCTGTTCGATCCTTCCGGAAAAGGCACATGGCTGGACCCGCGCGACGCGGCGGTTCGTCGCGGAATCGTCGCCAGGGCTGTCCGGGAGCTGAATGTCATGCGTCGCGCCTCGGATTCGTCTGGCGCGACGAACTTCGACGACCTCCCTCCGTCAGTTCAGCTCGACTACGTCCGCTGCGGCGAAACTGCTGACGCCGAAACGACGGCCGCCGTCACGGCGCTCGTCGGCGATCTTTCCGCGGCGCTTCGCGCAAAGTGCCCTGACGTCGAAATCGGCGCCGCGGTGTTCCCCACCCCCGCCGCAGCCGCCGCGCGCAATCAGGACTGGCCGACATGGGTGAGCAATGGATTTGTCGATCTTGTGCATCCGATGATATACGACGAAAATCCGGAGGGGTTCGCCGCCAGTCTGGCCGCGTGCGCCGAGCGCGCTCCGGCCGGGAAAATAGTCCCGGCCATCGCCAATGGAGCGGACGAGGCCCAGCTCTCCCCATCCGCCTTCGCCGCCGAACTCGCCGCCGCGATGCGTCTCGGGTGTCCGTCAGTCGCGTTCTTCCCGCTTGACGAATCCCTCCCGCCGCTCCTGAAGGCCGTCCGCTGAAACGGGGCGCGGAAGTTCCGCCGACGCGCCCTACAAGAAGGAAGCAACCGCGCTCCGGCCAGGCCGCAGCATGGCCGACCGTCGCCTCCGCAACAGCGCTTATGCGTCCAAGGCGAAATGTTCGGTTGATTTGCATCAAGACATTCGGTATTATTGGTTCCAGAGCCATGACGTGTCTGCAAACATCTCAGCTGGAATAGTCATGTGCCAATGTTATCCCATTCACATGAACAACTCGATGCAACTACACCACCGATTTCTGGTTGCCACTGCCATCGCGTTTTCGTTGGCGACTGGGGAGCTTGACCTACGCGCGTCCGAGGTGGCGGGTGCAGTTCGGATTGGGTGCGGATTGTCGAGCACTGGCGCCGCCAAATCTCCCATGGAACTGGCGGCGGCACTGGAGCGCAGGATCGTTTCCGGCGAGGGCGTTGCGCTGCCGGATGCGGACGTTCCCGTAATTCTCGACGCGGGTGCTGTTGACATCTCGCTTGGCTCCTGGCCGGATGAATTCTTCGCCTTCGCCACACCGGTAGGGGCCGACCTCAGGGCGGCCCGCCCTGGGAGCGCGGACTTCCAGTCCGCGAACGGCGCGGCCCGCAACGCCGCATATCTTTCCATTTCCACAGACACGGGAAACTACGAGTTTTCCGATTCGTCCGGCACGGTGTTCTGGACGCTTGCGCCAGCCTCGCCCATTGTCGGCAATTGGGTTGCGCCGTTCCGCCGCGCTTCGGACGCCCCGTCCTCCATGGATCCGCTCTTTGACCCCTCTCGCATCGTCCTTCGCTTCTTTCCATACGACGGCTCCGCTGGGGGCGCGGGCGGCTCGCCCGCGGAAGGATGTGGCGAGGCCGCCTCGGCCTCGCGCGACGGCGAGGGCGCCGTCGCCACATCGCCCAGAAGCATGGGTGCTGCCGCCGTCACAAACCTTTGCATTTCGGCATTCGAACTGCACCGCACGAACGCGACGATTCATATCGCGGCGAACTGGCCTGCCGAATCCCCGCCGCCGGAAAACGTCCTCGACATCTACTCCACGCCACGCATCGATTCCTCCGCGTGGACTCGCATCGCGTCATTTTCCGCCACTAATCCGCCAACCTCGATTTCGTTTCCGTGTCCGGACCTGCTTTCCTCGCCGCCGCACCATGTCCACGACGCGACTTGCATCGCCACCACGAACATACTCGTCTCCCCGCTCGACGGCGTGACGATCTACACAAACGTCATTTGGTCGTGTTCTTCGACGCTCCCGCGTCCGTCACCGACAGCCGCGTTCTTCCGCCTTGGCACCCGCCTCGACACCGACGGCGATGGCCTACCGGACGCGCTGGAAACGCTCACGCTCGGAACCAACCCCAACTCTCCCGATTTTGGCGATCCCGAGCAATGGCCGGCGAGTCTGGCGCAAGGGCTTTCCGGAACCCCGGTGTCGCCGGCGCTCGCAATCGACGACAGCCTTCCGGTCGGTGCGGAAATCCTCTCGCGCACTTTCACGATCAACAGGCAGGGCGCGTGGCGGCAGTATTTCGTCGCGGCATCGACGAACGTTCTGGACTGCGGCAACCTTCCGTTCTGGAACTGCGACGGCGCGCGGCTGGAATGGTCGGACAATCTTGGCGGCGGCGGACTCCTCGCCGCGAACGCCTTTTCCGGAGCGCTGCGCATTCCGGTCTCCACCAACGCTACGACGCTCACGCTGAAACTTCTCTCAACCGAGAGTAGTGCCATGAACGGCGGCACGAACGGCGGCGGCGGACATGCGGCCTCGCCACTCTTTCTTCTGGAATACGAACCGACGCCTTCCTTCCCGGGGATTGACGCCACGGGCGGAGTAGGTCCGGGAGGCGAGGCGCTTGTCGCCATCTTGCAGTCCGATGAAATCGTCGTTCGCGCCGACAGGTCTTCGCGTCCGATCACGCCGGGCCGGCCATTGACCGAAGACGAGACGCTCGCCCTGCCGTTCGAGCTGCCCGGCGGCGCGGGAGTCGCCGCCGCATCCAATTACATCGACCGAGTAGTCGTCACCAATCTGCCATGCGGCGCGTATTCGTGGCAGGCGCTTACAGCGCCAAATTCCATGCTGCGCGCTGCCACCCAATCGGTAGGGGCCGCGCGCCGCGCGGCCCGCCCTGGGAGCGCGGGCTTCCAGTCCGCGGCCCGCCCTGGGAGCGCGGACTTCCAGCCCGCGGCCCGCCCTGGGAGCGCGGGCTTCCAGCCCGCGGCCCGCCCTGGGAGCGCGGACTTCCAGCCCGCGGCCCGCCCTGGGAGCGCGG
>DJYI01000155.1 GCA_002448475.1 Verrucomicrobia bacterium UBA6982 | reverse complement strand
ATGGACAGTTTCTGGTCGCGCCCCAGGGCCCCCGCTGCGCCGTAGCGCCTCAGAGACGTTCGGCGAAAGGAACCGGAAGGCCGTAGGCGGCGCCTATCGCGGCCATTTCCGAGCGTATGGACTGGCGCGGCGAACGCACGTATGCCGCGACAAGATCGTAAAGGCGGGCGCGAGCCCATTCGGACATAATCGACGGATCGCCGGCGCCGGGAACCGGATCGCCGATGTCGAGATCGAAAACCATGTCGTATGCGCGGCCTGCGTTTTCGCCGCGGGCCTCGAACAGCACGCTTTTGGCGACGCCGGACGGCATTCGCCCCCACAATGAAAGCGGGCGTTCGAGACGCAGGTTCCCCGGGGCCGAAGGCGCGACAACGGAGTCGGAGCCGGAGTCGAACACAAAGCGGATGCCGGTCAGAACCGGAGTCCCGATTTCGCCGAAAACGCCGAGAACGGTCTTGTCCACGTCGAATCTGTCGCGGGCAAGCGAGGCCCTGGCGCCTCTGTTGCACAACGAAAGCATCGAGAGCAGAAACTCGTCGGTCTTTCTTGCGATGCCGGCGCCGAACACAGACGTCCTGCCCGCGTTGGCGGCGCTGAGCCGGCCAATGAGCTCCGAATCGCGCCGAACCTCGCCGGTAGTGGGAACCCCGTCCGAAGCCAGCACGACGAATCTGGCTCTTCCGCCATCGCCGGGAAGGGCGAACGCGGAGGTAAGCGCGCCGTAGAGATCGGTGTTTCCGTCCGGGCGAAGCGAGGAGCAGAATCGCCCCGCGTCGGCGATGGCGGTTGGCGATGGACTGCGCCAGGTTCCGCCGAAGGCGTAGCGGTTCGTCGAATTGAAGGCCAGTATCTCGAACCTGTCGTCGGGGCGCAGTTCGTCATTCGCGATGTCGCGGAAGGCGTCCGCGCAGCGTCTGATGCGATCCGGGGCGATGGAGCGGGACACGTCCACGGCGAGGAGTATGTCGCGCGGAATCGGCGGCAGGACGTCAGGCCCCTTCCGCCGCACGTCGATGCGAAAATAGATGAAACCGTCATCGACGGCCGGACGAAAAGTCGAAATCGACGCCGCCAGAACATCGTCGAGCGGTTTGGCCGGCGCGGCCTCTTCCGGAAGATCGGGAAGAAACGCGGCCGGAGTTTCAGGAGTGGCGTCCTCCGCCGCCCCGGCCGGCGGAGGGAGCGCAACCGGAGCGGATTCCTCTACCGCGTCCCCGCCGGCGGCAAGGGAATCCTCCGCCGCGGCGGAAATCGCCGCTGGAAGCGCCGTTGGACGAAAAACCGCGAAATCCGCGAACGCCGACGAAAAATCCTCGGCGGAAGCGATGGCGGAAGAAGGCGGCGGGGCGACCTCGACTGCGGAAAAATCCGGCGCGTCGGGAACGCGGGCCACGTCAGGCAGTTCCAGACGCGGAAGCGCCGCCATGTCGTCATTCGCGAAACGCGAGGCGATCTCAAGAAGTTCCGCGCGCGGAGTCCACGGCTCCGGGACGGACTCGTCGAACCGAATCTCTGATTCCGGCATGGGAAGACCGGCACCGGCCGCGGGATCAGTTTCCGGCGCGACGGGGGGCGGAAGCAACGCAGCCCCGGGGACGTCGGATTCCGGCTCGAATGCCGGAGGAGTCTCGTCGCGCGGCGTTTCAGCCTCCGGACGCGTCTGCTCGAATTTGGCGATCGGATCCTCCTCCGGGGAGATGATCCGCGCGCGGACTGCGGATTCCGCCTTTAGCTCAAGCTTTCGCCTGATCGTGGCGGCGTCGCCTGCGCCGGGCACATCCAGACGCGTTCCGCGCGCGACCCAGCCGAACGCCACGTGAAGAACGAGCGACAGCGCAACCGCCGCCGCGAAAAACGCGACGTGGGAGTCATTTTGTTCCGGTTCGTCCGAGAGCATCCAGATGGGGTTCCGTAACCGGGGCGCATACTATTGCATTTCCCGTCTCCGTGCAAATCGGGATTAGTCGCAAAGAGTCCGGCGCAAAGACGCGGCGAAGTCCAGATAGGAGGAACAGGAAGCGACCGCCGGGCTCGTGGATGCGAAGGCTATGTCGCGGCGGCGGCCGTGGGTTCCGCCAACTCGGGAATGATCCTGGCACGTGCGCGGATGCAACCACGGACCGCGGTCAAAGAAAAGCTCGCAAGGGTCAAAGCCGGGCTTGTTGTGGATGTCGATGTGCGTGGCGTAGTCTGGAGCCTCGCCCGCGAGCAGATCGACCCAGACGGGATCCTCGAAGGACGCCCGTCGGCGAGCGTCGCCCGCCAACGTATTGGCCACCGCGTTTTGCGAGGGTCTGTCCCCGTTAGGTCCTCGCACGGCAGTGTCAGTCCCTCGCACGGCGAAAAGAATGCCGGAAACGAAACCGAAAAATGTCGCCTGTCAGGCGACATTTTCAGGGGGACATTCTGCTAGTATTCGGAATTTGGTCTGGAATCAGCTGGCAAATGCCGCCCCGGTTCGGCCTCGCCTGTTTCTCCCCCGCCGAGGTCTGCCCCCGTTGGATCTGTCACCCGCAGAGGTGGAGCGTTAGCGAAGCCATCGGACTCATCGGAGTTCAATGACGGGCATCAACTCCGATGAGTGGAAGCCCTCCGCTAACGCTCCGGGGGCGTTCAGGGACAGACCGCTTCGGTCATGGCCCCGCGTGGACGGCGTTTCAAGGGACAGGCCGCTGCGGTTCGCCAACCTCTTCGAGATACTGCCCGAAGATGAAAAGCGCGGACTGCCCGTAGAGCCCGTATTCCTCGTCGGCGAGATTCTGCGCCGTAGCGGACTTGTAGAAGCGCGACAACGCCTCGTCTTCCGAAATGGCGAACCGCTGCGCGATGAGTTTGGCAATCTCGGGAACAAGGGTCGCCCGGATCAGTTCGTGTTCACACATTCCGCACCTCGTAGCTGCGGAGGAACTTCAAATGCGCCAGCGCCTTTTCGGTGCAGAAGGCCCATTGGTTGTTGATGCGCTGGAAACGCAGCCGCTCAACGGCATCCTCGCGCCGCATGACGCCGGCGACGACGTAGGAGACCGTTTCGCCCACGCAGTCGTTGGCGATCTTCCCGATCACCAGGTCGAACCCGTGACGGAAGGAAAGGTCGCTTCGGTTCGCCACAACGAAATCAAGCCATTCGAGCGAAGGATCCGAGAAGCGTTTTACCGCCAACGAGGCGAGTGCCGCTTCGTCCAGTTCATATTCGCAGATGATCGCCGGAACGGGCGTTCGGGCGAGTCGGCTGCGGTAGCGGGCGCGCCGC
>DJYI01000078.1 GCA_002448475.1 Verrucomicrobia bacterium UBA6982 | reverse complement strand
AGGTGGGCTTCCAGCCCGCGACATGGGAGGCACGGCCTCCGGCCGCGCCGCATTTTAGGTTCGGGCGCGGCGGGACGCCGCACCCCCTAGCGCCGCGGGCAAGATGCCCGCGCTCCTAGGTGGGCTTCCAGCCCGCGACATGGGAGGCACGGCCTCCGGCCGCGCCGCATTTTAGGTTCGGGCGCGGCGGGACGCCGCACCCCCTAGCGCCGCGGGCAGGATGCCCGCGCTCCTAGGTGGCGCCGCCCCGGACTCTGCGGCTCTGTGCCTCTGCGTGAGAATGATTACGCGGGGGTCAATATGGGAATGTTGCCAGTTGCCTATTCCAGTTTGCGTCCGCCACAAGGCCGTATTGGTCGCGGTGGTGGGAAACCGTGCCGCCGAGAGCCGGGGAAAGCACGCGAGGAATCCGGATCGCGAAATTACCGAAGAGGAATCCGACGCAGCTCGTGCGGGGCGAGCGAGAGAGTCAGGCGGGGCGAGCCCTCCGGGCGAGGCGCCGCGCCGCATGGAATGTGGCGCACGGTGCGCTCTTCGTCGGAAAGGTTGGCGGCCAGCAGCACGGTTTCCCCCTTGTCGGTGCGCCACCAGGTGCCGAAGACGGACGGCATTTCGCAGGTGCGCGCCGGAGGAAGCTCGAAGCCCTTGTCGAAGAGGCCGAAGTTGGGGCGGCGCCCGTGCCAGGCGCATTGCACCGGAGGAATCGGCTCCGCGGGGCGAAGTTCGTCGAGAAGCGTCCCGTATGCGAGCGCGTCGAGGTTTTCCTGCCGGAAGGCGCAGAGCTGCCGCAGGATCTCGCACTTGGAGCGGCAGTCGAGCACTTCCGGCAGGAACCAGCCGAGCGCGTTGCCCCAGAAGAGTTCGCGCGTCTGCAGCGCGCGGAACGAGGTGTCGTCGTCGTCGATGACGTTTTCCGGCGAGCCGAAGAAGCTGGTGTAGCCCGTGTAAACCGCCTTCCAGAACGGGACATCCCGCGGAGTGCGGTCCGTGAGCTGCATGTAGCCATCGACGAAGTCCATGCAGTATTCGCCCGATCCCTCCGTGACGAGGAACGCACCCCTCGAATTGGCGTCGCGCCGGACGGGGTCAAGCATCTGCCGGTAGCCATCGACCCACCACGCGCCGCCACCGGTGGCATGGTTGTGGGAGGGGTCGTGGCATTCCACGGCATACATGGAGCCGACTTGGTCGAGGAAGATCGACCCGGCGCCGAGTTCATCGAGAATGCGCGACGTGAAGCGCCTCACGACACGCTGCCACGGCTCGCAGCAGGGGCACATGGCGGCGAGTGGCGGGGTGGCCGGGTGGTAGATTTCCGCCCTGCGGGTGCCGTCGTAGTTGAGTGTCGCGAACGGGCGCGCGACCTCGTAGCCTCCGGTCGAAGTGGTCCAGAGGCGTCCGTTGGCGTAGGGCAGCATCTCCTGGTCGTCCGCCTTGGCGCGGGCGATCACCTCGGCGGTCCCCGGCTGCGCCGGGAAGTATTCCGGGTAGTTTTCGTCGTGGCCGGAATGCTGCCAGAGATGCCAGTGGATGCCGGTGGGGAAATCGGGGAACGCCTCCTTCACGCGAAGGCGGATCGCATCCGCTTCCTTCGGATGGGCGTGGATGTTGATCCAAAGCGGAATTTGGCACAGGCGGCGCGGATACGACGGATTGTCCTTGATCGGGCCGCGCGCGGCCCATTTCTGCCTGAGCGCGAAGGAGCGGTAGCGGCGAGCGGCCTCCCACCAGTCGCCCTTCAGCGGGGCCAGCACCACCTCGAAACGCGGCCCCTCGGCTGCAAGGCCGGGGCGGCCGGCGTTTTCCACCGGGGCCTCGAAGGCGATGCACTGCTCTCCCTCAATGACAAGCCGCTTGATGCGTGCGTCCGGATCCTCCGCCGCGACGTAGAGCCCGGTGTCGCCCTGGAAGAATGCGCATACCATCGGATGGAAGGCGGGATAGGGGACGATTTCCGGCTCGGCCTGGGCGCGGCGGGCGCGGTAGAGGCGCGCGCCGTGGTCGTCCCTTGGCAGGAGAGCGTCGCCCTCGCCGTCGCGCGTGACGCGGTTCAGGCGCGGGAACGCCACCTTGTAAAGCGCCCAAGTGCGCGAACGGTTCGCGAAGCGGATGCTCCAGGCCTGCGAGCCGTCCGGACGCTTCGCGATGCGCACCTCGGCGTCCAGCGCGCCCGGTTCGTCGCCAAGGGCGATGCCGCCGTAGAGGAGAACCGTTTCCGCGTCGGTCTCGGTGTGCTTGAACGAGATCGCCGCCGACGCCTCGACACGAAGCAGCATGCGGTCCGTCACGGTTTCTTCGATCGGCCAGTTGGGCACGGCGGCGTCCAGGACGCCGTCCCTTGTGGCCTCGGCCGTCGCCGCCGCCTTCACCTCCGGCG
Organism: Verrucomicrobia bacterium UBA6982; assembly: GCA_002448475.1. GTDB lineage: Bacteria > Verrucomicrobiota > Kiritimatiellia > RFP12 > UBA3636 > UBA3636. The sequence goes on along the minus strand of DJYI01000078.1, from coordinate 2,262 downwards.
ATGAGAACCAGGCCGTCCACAAGTCACCGCCGCCGGTGGCGAAGATCGCGCCGTCCACGCGGACATCTACGAGTTCGTTGCGTTCCGTGAAGTTCGTTTCGAGTTTCATGGCGTCGGGGGGGGGATTCTACCGCTTCTTCGTTTCGTTTTCCATGACTTTGCCGCCGTCGAAAGGACATGCGGGCAATGGGTGGAGTTTTTGTGCGCGGCGAACCGTTCCGTCGGCGCCGATCATAGCTCCGGTCAGGCGGCGTAATCATGAACTAAGCGCAGCAAATCAGCGCGAGTTTTGCGAAGACGGCCTGGGCCTCAGGCCGACAGTGGTCGCCAGTGGCATTGCCCGCGAACATGTTTGGTGGTAGTATGCGCGCAAAGTCCGGTTTTTCGGGAAAGGAATCTCCATGGAACGAATCAATGCCTGCATCGACGCCATCAACGGCTACCTCTACGGTTACGTGCTTGTCGCGCTTCTCGTTTTCGGCGGCGTGATGTTCACCCTGTGGCTTCTCGTTCCACAGTTGCGGGTTTTGCGCGCCGCCATCGCATCGCTTGCCGAGCCTTCGCATGAAAAGGGAGCAATGTCCAGTTTCCAGGCGCTCATGGTCTCCACCGCCTCGCGCGTTGGTTCCGGCAACATCGTCGGCGTCGCGGCGGCTGTGCTCGCTGGCGGTCCCGGCGCGGTGTTCTGGATGTGGGTGATCGCGATTTTCGGCGGCGCGTCGGCGTTCGTCGAAAGCACGCTGGCGCAGATATACAAATGCCGGGATGAATCCGGCCGCTGCTACGGCGGCCCCCCCTACTACATCAGAAAGGCGATCGGGAGCAAGTTCCTCGGCGGGCTGTTCGCGGTTTTCGTGATTCTGCTCTACATGGGTGGCTTCAACGCGCTGTGCGCCTTCAACACAACCGACTTTGTCGCGAACTACGCCGACAACGTGCCCCACGCCAGACTTTGGATCGGGCTGGCCGTCGCGGTCCTTTCCGGCATCGTCATAATGGGCGGCGGCCGCATCGTCGCGCGCGTCACACAGTTCCTCGTGCCGACCATGGCCGTGGGGTATCTCGTGATGGCCCTCGCCGTGACTGTGCTTCATGTGAGGGACCTGCCGCATGTCTTCGGGACAGTCTTCCGCGAGGCCTTCAACGCGCATTCGGCCTTCGGCGGACTTTTCGGCGCCGTCGTGATGAGCGGCGTCAAGCGCGGCCTCTACTCCAACGAGGCGGGCATAGGCTCGGCCCCGAACGCAGCCGCGTCGGCAGTCGTGTCGCACCCGGTGAAGCAGGGCCTCGCCCAGATGCTCTCTGTGTTCATCGACACTCTTCTCATCTGCACCGCCACGGCGATGATACTGCTCTGCTCCGGACTCGATCCGCAACAGTTCGCGGTCGGCGCCGACAACGCGCGCTTCGTCCAGCAGAGCATGCACGCATCCTTTGGCGGCGGCGGCGCGGTCCTCCTCACGCTCGCATTCACCGTTTTCTGCTACACGACGCTTGTCGGGAACTACTTCTACGCCGAACAGGCGGTGCGCTACTTCTACAAGAACGCGAACGACGACAAGGTCTTCATGACGTTCTGGCGGCTCGCAGCAATCGCCGTGATCTTCATCGGTGCGCAGCTCAAGGCGGAACTGGTGTGGAACGTCTCCGACGTCATCATGGGCATGATGGCGCTCGTGAACATTCCGGTCTGCATCGTGCTGGGGCATAAGGCATTCGACGCGCTGCAGGACTACGTCCGGCAGCGCAAGGCTGGCAAGAATCCGGTTTACCGCCCCGAAAAGCTATATCTGGACACGACAGGCATGGAGTGCTGGACGCACCCGCGCCGCCCCCGACCGCTGGAGAATTCCCACGCCTCCGCCCGGAAGCCGCCGTCGCCCGAATCCCAGCCGGAAGCCTGAACACGCTTCGCTGCGCCGTCGCCCCGCCCATGTCGCGGGCTGGAAGCCCGCGCTCCCAGGCTTTGTGCGGTCGGAGGCCGCATCCCCCAGCCGCTTTGATCAGCGCAGAGGCGCCACCCAATTGGCAACTGGAATTGGAAACTGGCACCATTTCCACATTGGCAACATAAGCCCCCGCGTAATCATTCTCACGCAGAGGCGCTGAGCCGCAGAGACAATCTGATTTTGACAATGCGCCGCTAACGCTCTGCCGAACCTTTCAGTTTTTCAACCGGCGCATGTCCAGCCTTTCAACTTTTCAACCTTTCAACTTTTCAACCGCGCGCGCCTTGGCGCGCCGCTACCGCATCTCCACCTT
>DJYI01000079.1 GCA_002448475.1 Verrucomicrobia bacterium UBA6982 | reverse complement strand
TGAGCGATAGCAACCAAGGAAGTTTGAAGGGTTGAAGGTTGTTTAGTCGCAAAAGACTTTTCAACCTTTCAACTGGGCGAGGCCCAGGCCACATCGGCCAGCGCGATTGCGTCCTTTGCGTTCTGACAAAGTTTGGTCACACCCCGAAAACAAAGCCATGTTGAATCTAACCATGCCATGTAGTATTCTCCGCGGCACTGCTCCACATCTCCTGTCGCGTAGAATCACCTAGTGTGCCGTTCTCAATCTTCGTTCCATTGCCTGGGGGGGCGCTCCAGAGTTCCGTTGCCTGGGGGGCGCTCCAGAGTTCCGTTGCCTGGGGTGGCACTCCAGAGTTCCATTGCCTGGGGTAGCGCTCCAGAATTCCATTGCCTGGGGTGGCACTCAAGAGTTCCATTGCCTGGGGGGGCGCTCCAGAGTTCCGTTGCCTGGGGGGCACTCCAGAGTTTTGTTGCCGGAATTTGACATAAGTCTCTACTTCTACTCCCGACGTCCAGCCGAGAAACGCCACACAAGCGCATTTGACAGTTTTTCCAAGGCGCACAGCCGAAAAACGCCACCTCCGCGAAATGAACATGTTCTTATCGATCCGCCCACTCGCCCAAAGTGAGACAAACCAAGCGCGACCCGAAATCCTTCAGCCTCGCGATTCCTCGATCCTTCAACATTTCAAAATCCAACTGGGGTGGCGATAGCGGAGACTCGAAAAATCGGAGTTGAAACCTCCCCGCTGCTCTGCGTTAGACAAAACATTGAGGGGCTTGCGTGATTATGGGCGGAAGACACAAACACGGAAGCGCGGAGACGAAGGAAAACGAACCCCGATTGGCCTTATGCTTCGCTAATGCTCAGCAAGACTCTTTTCCATCCTTCAACTTTTCAATCCTTCAACATTTCAACACTTAATTTCCCATGAAAACCTCCCTCAAAGACGTCCTTGGATGGGCGGAGAAGCGAAACTGCGCCGTTGGCGCCTTCAACACCCCGACATACGAAAACATCCGCGCCGTTCTCAAAGCGGCCGAAAGCGCCAACGCTCCCGTCATCATCGCCCACGCACAACTGCATGAGCTGGAGGGCGCGCCACTCGACGAAATCGGCCCGCTAATGGTTTGGGCGGCGGAACGCGCGAAAGTTCCAGTCTGCGTCCATCTCGACCATGGGGAAGACGCAGACTACATTAGACGCGCGATTGACCATGGATTCACCTCGGCCATGATCGACGCCTCCTCGCAACCATACGACGCCAACGTCGCCCTCACGCGAAAAGTAGTCGGTGAGGCGCATGCCAGAGGTGTAGATGTGGAGGCTGAAATCGGCGCTCTCGCCTCGCGAGAAGGCGGCGATGGCGGCGCCGGCGCGGCGATATACACAGACCCAGAACTTGCGCGGCGTTTCGTGGCGGACACGGGAATCGACGCTCTGGCGGCGTCGTTCGGAACAGCGCACGGCATCTACAAGGCCAAGCCCGTGCTCGACTTCGACCGCATAAGGAAAATCCGCGCGCTTACCGGAGTCCCGCTCGTCATGCACGGCGGCAGCGGCGTATCTCCGGAGGACTATCGCACGGCCATTTCCTGCGGCATCCGCAAAATCAACTATTACTCATACATGGCCCGCGCGGGACGGGACGCCGTGTCGGCGCGCCTCGCCGCCGGGGAGACTACTTTCTTCCACGTCCTCGCCGCCGACGCCACCAACGCCATGCGGGCCGACGCGGCGCGCGCCATGGCAGTATTCTGCGAACGCGGACCGAACGCCTAATCGCACAACGCGGAGCGCAGAAGCCGGTTTTTGCCGTGAACAGCGGAAACGAAAGCGCCTGAATCCAACCAATGAACGGGAATCTTCCCGTCGAATCCTGACTGGGCAACGCACGTCGCGCCGTCAAGCCGATGTCGGGATCTTGGAAGCTTCGCCATATGAACGAAAATCCGTCCCCGGACGTGCGCGGTCTGCAATCCGACACCGCCGGGGTGTGCTTCCGTTTTCGAACCGACTTCAGGAAACTGCGGATTTTCTGGAAGACGGCCAAGCCGTGATCCGGATGTGGAACATGGCTCCGTCCGGCGCCGACGGCATAGACGTATACCAGTAAAGGCCCGACGCCGCGCGGAAGCGAAACGACGCCCCGGCACTCCGATCCTCATCACGGCCAATGTCTTCGTCGTGGGCGAACACCACCGCCTGCGCGATGCCGCAGTGAACGCCATCTACGACAAGCTGAAGTCCGAGGGTCCGGTGAAATGGTCGATTCTGCACTTCGCGGGAGATGACGCCGCCGCGCTTGACAAAGCCAGAGGCGCAGAATAGGTTTTCCGGCCGTCGCCACGGTGCCGGCCGAGGACTTCCCCCGGAACACCGAACGCGGCGGACAACCACAGGACGCAAAACAAATGAGCAAAGCCATAGCCGCTCTTTTCGCCGGTCAGGGAGCGCAGACAGTCGGGATGTGCAAAGACGTAGCCGAGGCATTTCCCGCCGCAGGCGCGCTTTTCGCGCGCGCGGACGAAATTCTCGGACGCCCCCTCTCCAAGACAATTTTCGAAGGTCCGATGGAAGCGCTCACAAGAACGGACATCTGCCAGCCGGCGATTTTCACGGCCAGCGCAGCGGCCTGGACTGCCTTCCGCGAACTTGCGCCAAATGCTTCCCCGACTGTTGCGGCCGGGCTTTCACTCGGAGAATGGACGGCTCTCTGGGCCGCCGGAGCCGTCTCGTTCGACGACACGGTTCGGATCCTAGACGCGCGCGGCAGGTTCATGCAGGAAGCGTGCGACGCAAATCCCTCCGGGATGGTTTCGATACTAAAACTTTCCGCCGCGGACTGCGAGGCAATCGCGGCGGAGACCGGATGCGTTGTGACAAACTACAACGCGGCGCTGCAGACGGTTCTCGGAGGCACCTCGGACCAGATCGCGGCCGCGGCGTCCGCCGCCGCCGCGAAAGGCGGGCGCGCAGTCGTCCTGAAGACAGCCGGCGCGTATCACAGCCCGTTCATGGCCGAGGCGTCGAGGAAACTCGTCCCAGTTCTCGCCGATGCGCACATTTCAGCGCCATCCGTGCCAGTTCTGTCGAACTACACGGGGCGTCCGCACGGCTCGCCGGACGAAATCCGCGCGGCAATGGCAGCCCAAATTTGCAATCCCGTGCGCTGGACAGACTGCACAACCGCAATGGCGGCATCGACCCCGGAGGCGTATGTTGAATTTGGACCGGGCGCAGTGCTGACAGGAATGCTGAAACGTGCTCTGCCTGGCGCCGCGCTGCACAACGCCAACTCCGTCGAATCCGTCCGCTCTGCGGCAGCCGCGCTCTCGTAGCCGGCCAACCCACAGAGCCGAAACGCGCGGCAGACCCCCCTCCGCCCTCCCGACACGCCAATCCGCATGGCCACGCGACCATTGCGGATTTTGACAATGGCGGGGGGAGTCGGGTAGTATGCGCAGCGAGCGGATTTTTTCCGCGACAACAAACGACCCACCGACATCAAAATGAAAAAGTCCGACAACGCAGCGATCATCGGATGCGGCATCCAGGCACGCACGGTGCTGATCCCGTCTTTTTGCAAACAACTCGACCTTGGAGTGCGCGTGACCGCAGTCTGCGACTGCGACAAAACCAGACGCGACGCCGCCGCCAAGCAGGTTGACGGCCTGTATGCGGACGCCGGAACGCCCGCGGACGTCCCGTGCCGCGCTGTCGCCGACTTCCGCGAAATCCTAGCCGACCCCTCGATTGCCATGGTGTGCGTCTGCACACCGGACCACTGGCACGGCTACATGGCCGTTGAGGCGATGAAGGCCGGAAAGGACGTCTATTGCGAGAAGCCGCTTGCATACTCCATCGCCGAAATCAAGGCGATAATCGCGACCCAGAGGAAAACGGGGCGCGTGTTCCAGACCGGTTCCATGCAGCGCTCGTGGCCGGTGTTCCGCACGGCCTGCATGGTCGTGCGCAACGGCTTCGTCGGAACAATCACGCATGTTGACGCCAACTACGGACGCGGCGGCCAGAAACTTGGCGGCCCCTCGCACCCGGTGCGCTTCTGGGACGACCCCGCAAACGCGGCCACGGAGGGCGCGCCAAATCCGGACGTTGACTGGGACATGTGGCTCGGTCCGGCAAAATGGCGCCCCTATTCCGACCAGCTCGCCCCGCGCGGCGTGAATACGTTCTATCCAATGTTCTGGCGATTCGACGACGATCTGGGGTCCGGCTACAACGGCGACTGGGGGGCGCACCATCTCGACATCGCCCAATGGGGCATCGACATGGACAAGAGCGGCCCCTACAAGATCATTCGCTCGGACGAGCCTTATTCCACCGACCTTTTCCACGGCGGTCGGCGCCAGTTCGGCATGAAAATGCTGTTCCGCCGCCCCGACGGCGGGGACATTGAACTTTACCACGGCCCGTTCGGCGTGTGGGGCACGATCTTCTACGGCACGGACGGCGTGGTGGCCGTGAACCGCGGCAAAATCGCAGTCTGGACCGGGACCGGACCGGTGACGCCCGACGCCGCCACGCGCGCGGCGATCGAGGACGCGTCCTTCCGCCCGGACTGCCTTGTCGCCTCTTCCGTCGGGCAGGACTACGGCACGGACGCGACGGACAAGAAGGACGACGCGCTCGAAAACGCCCTCGCCGCGATCCGGACGCGCTTTTCGCTCGACACGGCACCGGTGCAACTCTACGTCTCCCAGGACCAGATCCGCAATTTCGTCGAATGCCACGTTTCCGGTCGCGAGACAATCAGCACCGCCGAGACCGGAGGCCGCAGCGGCGCGCTGTGCCTGCTCTGCAACCTCAGTTACGTCCATGACACGGGGTTCGACTGGGATCCCGCGGCGATGGACTTCGCAAACGGCACCGGCAAGGGAATTTCCCTTGGACGCGACCGCGCCCGCAACGGCTGGGACGTCGTGGCGCCGTAGCCGCGCGCCGTTTTCGACGAAGCATCCGTCAAAAACAAGAAAAGCGCGGTTCCGACCGGAACCGCGCTTTTTTCCTATCTACCGAGGAAGTTATTACTTCTTGGGAGGGAGGATCGCGTCCTTGGCGGCCTTGGCCAGACGGAACTTGACCACCTTCTTGGCGGGAATCTTGATCTCGGCGCCCGTGGCGGGATTGCGACCGGTGCGGGCCTTCTGCTGCTTGAGCAGGAGCTTGCCGAGGCCGGGGATCGTGAACCCGTCCTTCTGCTTGGCGCCCTCATACGCGATGGCCACGAGGGCTTCGAGCGCGTCCTTGGACTGCTTCTTGGAGATTGCCGCCTTTTCGGCGACGGCTTCGACGATCTGAGATTTCGTCTTGATGACTTTCTTCGGTGCCATGATGGCGTTCCTTTCGTTGTTCTGCCGGGCCACGCCCACCAGGGCGAAGTCGCGCGGACGGGGTCAATGTTCCCACAAAAAGCCCGCAAATGCAAGCGTTTTTTTCAATTGACTCGCATTTTAGCCCGATTTTTCGGCCCTTTTGCAACCGCGCCCGCCACAAACCGCTCTCCGGAAAGGGTGAAACGAACGCTCCGGGAAGAGTTTAGGAGGACTGAAGCCCTGCGCGAACGGCGCGCTCAAAAGCCGCTGAAAAGCAGAGACGAAAAGGTCGAAAGAGTATTCGCCTCGCGCATGTCGTCAAGCAGTTCGCGGACATCCGTGACGGTTCCGTTCACGTTGCGATAGAGTTCGTCGTCAGAGGAAAGAAGCCGGCCAAGAGTGCCCTCGCCCGCTTCGAGACGCGCGGAAATGCTCTTCAGATTCGCAACAGTATCCGCGAGGTCGCGGTAAACGGAGTCATCGGAAGAAAGAAGCTTTCCAAGACTCCCCTCCCCCGCCTCAAGGCGCGCCGCAATTGACTTGAGGTCAGCAATCGCGTCCTTGGCGTCCGCCACGGCGGAGTCCAGATTTCGGTAAACCGTGTCGTCGGAGGAAAGGAGGCGGCCAATCGTCCCCTCCCCCGCCTCAAGGCGCTCCGCGATTGACTTAAGGTCCGCAATCGCGTCCCTGGCATCGGCGACGGCCGCAGACAAGTCGCTGTAAACGGAGTCGTCGGAGGAAAGGAGCCTTCCGAGAGTGCCCTCCCCGGCCTCGATCCTTGCGCCAATGTCCTTTAGGTTCGCGGAGAAGGAGCGCAGGTTGTCAAGCGCGTCCGTGTCCAGGAACTCCCTGACCTTGGCAACCGCCGCGGAAGCGTCCTCCATCAAGTCGGAGGGACGGCTCCCTACAAGGACGCCGGACGACGGCACGACCGGCGCCTCCGGGTCGCCCTCGCGCAGCACAAGCTGCCGGCCGCCGAGAATCGAAGTCGAGACAACCGTGATCTCGTAGCCCTCGCGAAACTCCACGGGCGCCTCCAGCTGAGCCTTCACATGGACTCCATCGCCGGAGTAGAAGACGTCCGTAACGGCGCCCACGGTCGTTCCCCTGGCGATCACCGGATCGTTGCGGCGAAGCCCCATGGCGTCCGGCAGGACGGCCTCGATTCGGAACACGTCCTTTCGAAACAGGTTTTTGCCAGAGATGGCGATCGTGAAAACGGCCAGGCCGGCGAAAACCGCCACGACCAACGCGCCGACGGCGATCTCGACACCGATTTCCCTTTTGACGGAAGAGGACATCGTTTTCGTCTCCGCACCGAAAATTGATCCCGCGCGGCTAGATCGACCAGCCGTAGAGACCAAGATTGCGGCAGATTTCCGAAACCAGCACCGCCCCGATTAGCACCGGCGCGATGTATTTGACCATCACGTTGTAGAGACCGCGGGCCACGAAACGCTTTTCGCCCTTGAGAACTTCGGCCTCGATGGCCGCGGGGCCGATCACCCATCCAACGAAAACGCAGGTCACGATCGCGACGACCGGCATGAGAACGGCGTTAGTGGCAAAATCGAAGAACGACAGAAAATCCATTCCAAATGGCTTGATATGGCCCCAGACCCCGAACCCGAGCGCGCTGAAGACGGCTAAAAACGCGATGACGAAAAACATGAAGAACGTCGCATTGCGGCGCTTCATGCCCAGCATGTCGCAGATGGACGCCACGCAGGCCTCGTAGAGCGAGATCGCGGACGTAAGCGCCGCGAAAGCAACCAGCAGGAAGAACGCGGCGCCGACGAACGCGCCGGCGCGGCCGAAGTCAGCAAACACCTTCGGAAGAGTGACGAACATGAGCCCCGGCCCGGCGTTCATCGCGTCGTGGACAGGAGTTCCGGTCTTGACCGCGAACATGTAAACGACCGGAATGATCATCATGCCCGCGACAACCGCCACGATAGTGTCGAACACCTCGATGCGCCTGACGCACTTTTCGATTGAATCGCCCTGACGCATGTAGGATCCGTAGGTTATCATGATCCCCATCGCCAGAGAGAGCGAGTAGAACATCTGCCCCATCGCCCCGAGAATCGTCTTCGCAAGCTGGGCGACGGAGAAAACGCGCGAGACAGAGCCCGTCGCCGCGTCCGTCACATCTACTCGAAGTGCGTCCATGTTGGGGACGAGGTAATATTTGAGACCCGCCCCGGAGCCTGGCAGAAACACGACGTAGAGCGCAATGCCTATGGCCATGACGAAAAGAAGCGGCATTAGCACAAGATTCGACTTTTCAATGCCGTGCTTCACGCCCAGGGCAATGACGAGCGCGCACGCGCAGATGAAGAGCAGCCCGTAGCCGAACGGCGCGAACGACGCGCCGATGAAGTCGCCGAAGAACCCGCCGGCGCCGGTCACTACAGCCTCGCCGGCCTCGTTCAGGACCTGGTGCCCGTTGATCATGTCAACCCCTGTCGCGAGCATTCTGACGTATGCCCAGAAATACCTGAGGACCCAGCCGCCGATCACGCAGTAATACGGAACGATGAGGACGGGGATCAGGGTCGCAAGCAGCCCGAGGGGACCGAATCCGCGATGGAGTTTGGAATATGCGGTGAGCTGGCTCTGGTGCGTCATGCGGCCGATCGCGATCTCGGTCACCATGAGCGTAAAGCCGAGCGTCACGACAAGCGAGAGATAAACGACGATGAACGTGCCGCCGCCGTATTGCGCCGCGAGATAAGGGAAACGCCAGAGATTGCCAAGACCGATGGCCGAAGCCGCAGCCGCGAGGATGAAAGCCGCCTGACCCGACCAGGAGGCGCGTTTGTGGGGTGTGTCCGTCATTTTCGTTCGCTTCAAGCGCCTTTGGCGCGATTGCCGGGCGCGGAATGAAACCGCGCCCGTGATTTGCGCGAACGATACTCCAAAACATCTCTCAATGCAACCCGCCCTTTGCGGCAGTTGCGTCAAAACAGCCCTAGGATAGGCGATGAAGGCGCTTCTAAAATATTTCTTGACACGAAGTGGGTCAAAGTGTATCGTCGTGTCACGAAAGGGCACGAAATGTCAGAACAACCCATCCAGAGCGCAGCCGCCACCGGCGCAGAACCAGCTGCAATGCAGCCGATTCTGGGCCGGGCGGACCACAAACTGGATCCAAAGCGCCGCTTCACGGTGCCTTCGGACTGGTGCGCGCGCATGGGGGCCCCTGCGCAACTCTACGCGATGCCCTCGCTGTCGCACCTTCATGGTCCCGCCCGCTGTCTGGACCTGTTCTGCCCCGAGGAGTTCGACCGCCGGATGGCGCGGTTCCGCGATGTCGCGCTGTCCGACGCCTCAAAGGCCGGGTTCGCGAGTCGCATCGGCGAACTCATCTCCTGCGTCTCGCTTGACACCATGAACCGCATCCGCGTCAAGGACTCGCTTCTCGCCTACGCCGGCATTGTCTCCGACGTGGTTCTGATTGGCACCGGCTATCACATCGAGGTCTGGTCCCTTGAAAACCGGCCGAAGATCGATGGCTCCGAGGCCTCCGTCCTCGACCAGCTCGCCGCCGAAGCCCAGTCCCTGGGATTCTGACATTCCCACGTTTTCCGTCTTTCGAAATCTTTTCCGATCGCATCCGATGCACGTCCCCGTCCTCCTTAATGAAACGATCGCCGCGCTTTCGCCGCGGCGAGGAGGGGCCTACATCGACGGAACGCTTGGCGGAGGCGGGCACGCCGAGGAAATCCTGCGGCGCAGCGAACCGGACGGCATGCTGCTCGGATTCGACAGAGATGGCGAGGCGGTGGAACGCTGCCGCGCGCGTCTTGCGCCCTTCGGGCGGCGCTTTCAAGCCGTTCACGCCCCGTTTTCGGAAATGGCCGCGGAGGCAAGGCGGGTCGGATTCCCGGCGCCTGACGGAATTCTTCTGGACCTCGGCGTGTCCTCCTTCCAGCTGGACACACCGGAACGAGGATTCTCGTTCCGCGCCGACGGGCCGCTCGACATGCGCATGGACACATCCGGCGGACTCACCGCGGCGCAGTTCATCGACTCGTTCACGGGGGATCCGGAAGGCCTCGCCAGAATTTTCCGCGAATACGGGGAGGAGCCGCACGCCAGGCGCGTCGCGCGGGCCATTCTCGCAGAGCGGGAAAAGGGCCCCTTTTCCGGCACGGCGCATCTGGCGGCGGTCGTCGAGCGTGCGCTCGGCGGCAGACGCGGCTCGGCCCGCCACCCGGCGACGCGAGTGTTTCAGGCGCTACGCATCGCCGTGAACGACGAATTCGGGCAACTGAAGTCGGCCCTCGAAATCGCCATTTCGCTGCTCGCCCCCGGAGGAGCGCTTGCGGTAATCTCCTTTCATTCCCTCGAAGACGGGATAGTCAAACGCGCGCTGCGCAGCCACGAGGCGCGTCAAATCTCGCTGGAGCAGGGCGGAGTCCGCGTAGAAGGCGCGCAGCCGTTCGTGGAGCGGATACTTCGACGGGCGGTGTCCCCGGCAGACGCCGAAATCGCAGCCAACCCACGCGCCCGGTCGGCCAAGCTGAGGGCCGTCCGACGTCTCCCAGACGCCGCCTGACGCGCTCGCCGCAACCGACATGGCATCCATTTTCCTTTCTCCCCTTCCTTCCTTTCAACAGCAGATCTTTTAGGACACGGCATGAACAAGAGCAAACGCAGACCCCGCCGCAGGGGATACGCAAACCGCAACAGGGCGTGGAACACGCGCCAATATACTTTTGCGCTTACGATCAAGGCCACCGGCGTTATCGTCATGGCGGCCATAATCGGCGTCAGCTGGCTCGTCGTGCGCCACGCCAAAGACTCCCTCTACGATGAAATCAAAGCAGAGGAGAGCCGCTACTCCGCGTTAACCGAGGAGCTGAACCGAGAAACCGTCAAGTGGAACAACGCCAAGACGCCGGCGCGAATCACCGCCGCCCTCGCGCGCCACGGCATTCGCATGGATCTGCCGCGCCGCGCGCAATACGTGGCGGTAAGAACGTTCCGCACATCCGGTCCGATGGCGTCGGCCCCGTCGGCGCTGGCGGCCAATCGCTGACCCCCACCTACATCCGCCTTCAAGGGATAAAAAATGGCGCGCACGGGGGCCCAGACGGCGCGGATCCTCCTGCGCGGCTTCTTCGCGGTTCTGCCGCGAAAGGCCATGCATTCGGCGCTGGCGTTCGCATCGTGGACGCTCTCGCCGGCCGGGCGGTTCTCGCTTGCCTGTCTGTTCTGCGCCGCCACGTTCGCCTACTCGGCCAGGGCCCTTGTAAAGGTTCACCTTCGTCCGGACGCCAGGTTTGTGTCCGATCCGCACTCGTGGGAGAAAATCCTGCACGCAAGGCGAGGCGGCATATACGACCGCAACGGCCGCGGGCATCCGCTCGCCGAAACGCTTTCGCTCTGGCAGCTGCACGTCGATCCGGCAAACATACGCGACGGCGAAACAAGAGAAAAGATCTACCGCGCCATTGCCGCGCGCAACGCCTTCCCCAACGAGAAGCTCTTCGCGGCGCTGTCCCCCGGACGCACCCATTTCCGCTCGCTCGGCTTCACTTCCGACTCCGCGCTCGTGGACGACATTCGCACTAACGGACTGTTCCGCTACCGCATCGGAATAACCGACGCCATACGCAGGGTCTATCCTCTCGGCCGCGGACTGTGCCATGTCGTCGGAATGGCAAACTCCCGCGAGCAGCCGCTCATGGGCCTCGAACTCTCCATGGACAAATGGCTGCGCGGCACCAACGGATGCATGCGCGGAACAGCCGACGGGCGCCACCGCGAAATACGGGAACTGCGCTGCGAGACGATCCCGGCGCGTGACGGTTGCGACATCATCCTGTCCATCGACCAAAACCTTCAGTTCGCGCTCGACGAGGCGCTTGACGAGGCCATGGAGCAGCAGCCGGGCCCGCGCGCGGCCTGGGCGCTGGCGCTCGATCCAAACACCGGAGAGATCCTCGCAATGGCGTCGCGCCCCGACTTCGATCCCGGCACATATCGCGGGGGCGAGGCGCAACGGGAGTTCAACCGATGCATCTCCACTCTATACGAACCTGGGTCGGTAATGAAGGCGTTCGCCGCCGCCGCCGCCATGGAAGAGGGGCTGGTCGGACCGGACACTCTTCTTGACGTCTCCCCCGGTCTGTATTGCGGGAAGCCGCTGCGCGACCACACGCACGGGCAAAACCGCCTAACAGTCGCGCAAATGCTCGCGTGGAGCTCCAACCGCGGCGCGTCGCGTCTCGGCATGATGCTCGGCAAGGCGCGGCAGCAGGCGCACCTGAAATCGTTCGGATTCGGACGCGCAACCGGACTCCCCCTGCGCGGCGAAGGAGCCGGACAAACCATCGGCGACGGCTCGGACCTCAACAACATCCGCATTTCCATGGGCCAGGGCATGACGGCGACCGCAATACAGCTCGCCCTGGCATACGGCGCGATCGCCAACGGCGGAAAGCTGATGAAGCCGATTCTCGTCCGCGAAATCCTGAACCCGGACGGCTCGACCGCATTTCGCGCGGAACCGGAAGTCGTCGCGCGCCCGATATCGGAGCACACCGCCGCGCAACTGCGCGAAATGCTCAAGGCCGTGGTCTCCCGGCACGGCACCGCCCGGCGCGCGCGCGTTGACGGATACACCGTGGCGGGAAAAACCGGAACGGCGCAGATGGTCGAGGGGCGGCACTACTCCCAGACGGACTTCCGGGGATCCTTCATCGGATTCCTCCCGGCAGACGCCCCGCAGCTCGTCGTCCTCGTGACATGCGAGGCAACGCCCAAGCCGCGCACCGACGGCGGCGTCTGCGCCGCCCCCGTGTTCGCCAGATTCGCAGCCGAAGCCGCGCGCATCCTCCAAATTCCACCCGACGACATCCAGGAGCCATAGCCCCCAGCCACGACCGCCTATTTCCCGCAGGCGGAAAAGAAAAGACCGCCTGGAAAAGAACCAGCGGAACGAAAGGGGCCTCGCGGGAAACGACAAGACGGTCGTGAAATCGGACATGCTAGCGCACTAGCCAGCCGACCGCGGCGTAGCGCAAAGGCGATTGAAGAACGACTCGAACTGCCCGGCGATCTCCGCCCACGAATGCACTTCAATGTCCTTGGCCGCGTTTTCGGCGAGCGCGGCGCATAGCGAGGGATTTCCGGCAAGCTGTCGGATTCCATCGGCCCAGTCGCGGACCAGAAGCGCATTGCGCCCGTTGCGGAAAAACAGGTTGGCCCTTCCGTCGTATCCGAGAATCGGCTTTTTCCAGCGAAGATACTCCTGAAGCTTGGCGTTGCAGTCCTGATCCGCAGTCACGACGAAAGCATCCGCCTGAGACATTACCGCGTATTGCTCTGGCTTGGAAAGCCAGCCAAGAAACCTGCAATTTGCGGAAGCGTAGGGCCGCAAATAGGCCTCGTCTCGACCGGTGAACCACAGTTTCACGTCCGAGGGGACATTGCGCATGGCGGCGCAGAGCGCCTCTGTTCCCTTCCATCTGGCCTTGTCGCCGGTGTAAACGAGATTAAAGGCGCCATCCAGCCTCGGACCATCCGCGACAGACATTCCTTCAACAGGATCAGCTCCGTTGGGGATGAATTCCGATTCGACTCCCCAGCGCCGTCCCTTGCTCTGCAAAAAACGGCTCAGCGTGACAACGGCATCCGAATTTCGGACGATGCGTTTCTCAAGCCAAGCCATGAAAATCCTTCCTGGCCAGCCGATCAGACTGCCCCAAATGACACCATATTCGTCATCCCACCCATGAACGACCCTGAAATTTTTGTGGCGGCACAGAAATCTGCGGCAAAAAAGCGGATGCAATGAAAGCATCGCGCCATACGTGTAAATCACATCGGGTTGGAATTCATCGATTTGCCGGGCAAGACGGAACGGATCGCGACCAGCCTTCCACCCGCACCAGCCAACGGTCCAACCTCTTTTTTCGAGGTTGTAGCCGATCGCGTCGATACTGTATGGGGCATTTCGGAAATGCTCCGCCGCGCTTTGACTCGCAAACCACGGATGGCGTGTGCTGGAAAGAAAAAGTATCCTGCGATGCATCGGTCGTTGGAACAGACTGGAATTTGCCGGAACACCATTTGACCCGCCGAGCGGCCTGCCGCCGGAAGACGGCGGTTCGGGAATCGCGGCCACGACGAATGGGCGGAGAACAACTCTTCTCCGCCGGAGCAATCGCCACAGCGAGATGGTTGTTGCGGCGAACGGGAAAAAGGATAGCGCAATGAGAAAAAAGACGCAAACCGAGGCGGCAATTTGAATTTGCGCATGGACGGGGTTTGCGTTAGAATCACGCGCATGGATTCACAAGCAATTCGTTCCCTTTTTCTCGCCGGCATTCTCTGCTCCGCCGCGAACACTTTCGCCGCGCGTCCAAACGGACCGCCAGACGCCGCTCCGGCGCCTCCGCCTTCAGCGTCGGAGGCGCCGGACACGCTCCGACTAGTCAACTGGAACGTGGAGAACCTTTTCGACACGAAGGCCAACCAGCCCGCAGACCCGGAAACGGGGAAATCCCCGGACGCGGAATTCACCCCCGAATCATGGCGACACTGGACAGAATCGCGCTACAACACGAAGTTGGAGCGCCTCGCCTGGGTCATCGACAGAATGCGCCCCGACGTCCTCGCGCTTCAGGAAATTGAAAATCGCGCCGTGGTGGACGACCTTGTCCGCGTTCTCGGAGAACGGCACGGCTGGACATTTCCCCACATCGTCCACCGGGAATCCGGCGACCACCGCGGAATAGACCTGGCTATTCTGTCCCGCTTCCCGGTCGTGGCCGAGGCCTGGTTCCCAAAGAACGGCCCGCGCGGGCTGCTCGGCGCGGACATCGACATCGGCGGGGCGCGCCTCGTCATCTACACCCTTCACTGGAAAAGCCAGCTCGGCGACAAGGCGACAAACAATGCAATCCGCCGCAACGAGGCCGCCGCGCTGCGAACATCGATTCTAGGCCGGCTCGCCCACGATCCAGACGCGGCAGTGGTCGCTCTCGGCGACTTCAACGAAAACTGGGGCGGACCGGCGCAGACGGGCCCCCTTGGCGCGGCCACAAACCGCGCCGACGCCCTCGCAAGCGCCGCAGGACCGGCGGACGGCTCGCAATTCTACAATCTCGTCGGCGACATCCCCGAAGAGCAGCGCGGCACGTTTTACTGGAACCAATCCCATTCGTGGAATACGCTCGACGGCATTGTCGTCTCCCCGCGAATGCTCCTCCCGCCGGATCGCCCAGGTCCCGACTGGCGCGCGGTCCCTGGCTCCACATTCGGCTTCGCCACTCCCGAAATGCGGTGGAACGACGGTCGGCCAAACGCCTATCGTCGCAGCCGGCGCTACGCCTCCGGCTCGGGCGGCGACAAGGTCGAGGGCGAAACGTCATACACGGGATACTCGGACCACTTCCCCCTGGTCACGGTTCTCAAGCGCGCCGACGGAGTTCGCTGACGCCATGGACGCCACCCCTCCGAGCGTCCGCAAGGCCGAACTCCTGCGCCAGCGCATGGAGAGCCTCGGTCTGTCGGAAGACGAGCTGGAGGAAAGCTTCGTTCGCGGATTCGGCCCCGGCGGCCAAAAGGTGAACAAGACGTCATCGTGCGTGTGTCTGGCGCTGCCGCGTCTGGGAATCGTGGTGAAGTGCCAGCGCTCCAGATCCCTTTCGCTCAATCGTTTTATGGCCCGCGAAGAACTTTGCGAGCGCGTTGCCGAGACCATCGCGGGCGAAAAAAGCCGTCGTCGGGAGGAGGAGGAGAAAATTCGCCGGCAGAAGCGCCGCCGTTCGAGGCGCGCCAAGGCGAAGATGCTAGCCGACAAGCACGCGAACTCTGAAAAGAAGGCGCTCCGACGCCCTCCGACACAGGAATGAAACAAACACCGGAATTCGTCAACGTCCTTGTGACAGGCGCCACGAGCGGCATAGGTCTGGCGGTGGCGGAGAAACTCGCCTCGGAAGGAGCCCGCAACATCTTTTTCTGCGGACGCGACGCGACGCGGCTCAACGAGGCGGCGGCGCGCCTGTCGGCCATTGGCGCCGCCGCGCATCCCCGCGCGCTGGACGTGTCGGACGCAGAGGCTATGCGCGCGTGGATTGGGCAGTGCGACGAAGCCGCGCCGCTCGATCTCGTCATTGCAAACGCTGGCGTGAGCACGGCCGGGCGAGAAGACGACGAGGCGTCGGTGCGCCGCGTATTCGACGTCAACGTCGGCGGAGTGCTGAACACCGCGCTTCCGGCAATCGAGCTTTTCAGGCGCCGGGACCGCACGAGAGCAGCGCGCCGTCTCGCCCTTGTTTCGTCCATGGCGGGGTGGCGCGGCATGCCGCAGTGTCCGGCCTACAGCGCGAGCAAGGCCTGCGTCAAGGCGCTGGGCGCCGCTCTTCGCGGGCGACTGGCCCCGGACGGGATTTGCGTCACGACGATCTGTCCCGGCTTCGTTCGCTCGCGCATCACCGACGCCAACACGTGCCCAATGCCATTTTTCATGGAGGCGCCGGACGCCGCCCGCGTGATTGTCCGCGGAATCCGGCGCGGGCGCCCGCTGGTGGCGTTTCCATGGCAGATGCGGCTTGGGGCGTGGATTCTCTCGTGTCTGCCGGAGCGCCTCGCCGGCGCGATCTTCCGGACATTTCCAGAAAAACGATGACCTGCGCGATTGTCTCCAGCGGCGCTCTCGACATGGCCGACCCCGCCGCGCTCGGCGCCGAAGAGGCGCACCACCTGCGCGACGTTCTCCGCGTGCGCCGCGGAGAACGACTGCTGCTCACCGACGGAGAAGGCCGCGTTCGCGAGGCCTCCGTTCGCGATGTTTCGCGCGCCGGCGTGTCGCTCTGCGACTTCGAGCCCATCCGCACACTGCCGCGTCCGACCGCGCGCGCAACGCTTCTTGTATGCATCGCCAAGCCAGCGAGAATGGACTGGCTGCTTGAAAAGGCGTGCGAACTGGGGGCCGAGCGCATCGTCCCGGTGCTTTCCGAGCGCGTGGTGGCCCGGCAGAAGCCGGGGGAAACCCCCGATCGCTGGCGCAGGATCCTAGACTCAGCCCTTCGGCAGTGTGGCGGCGGATGGGCGACTGCGCTCGCTCCGGTCTCATCCTGGAGCGACGCTCTTTCCGAAATCCAAGGCATAGACGGCCCGACATTCGTCGGAAGTCTCGCCCCCGGGGCGCTGCCACTTGGCGACGCCATCGCCGATCACGCCACGCACTTGGCCTCAGGCGGCAGGTGCGGGTGGCTTGTGGGGCCAGAGGGCGACTTCTCGCCGCGCGAACTCGAATCCGTCCTGGCGCTTCCAAGCGCCGTGCCTGTCACACTCGGAACCCGCATCCTACGAGTCGAAACCGCCGCCGTGTGCGGACTCTCCGCCATACTTTCCGCCTCTCTCACGTCGGTCGGAGGGATTGCCGCGGCGACAGCGGCGACAGCGGCGACAGCGCGCACGTCAAAGTGACCCCATGCCGAAACGCGGCCGGACGCGTTTCGGCAACGGGAACCATGACGCCGTCGCGCCGTCGCGCCATCGCGCGGCCCTTGTGCGGAGACGGGGGGATGTGGTATCGTCACGGCCATGTCCAATCCCCTTTTTCTTGTGCTGACCGCGCCATCCGGGGCCGGCAAGTCAACTCTGGTGGGACTTCTCCGCCAGGAGTTTCCCCAGTTCGTCTATTCGGTCTCCTGCACGACTCGCGCACCACGCGGGAACGAAAAAGACGGCGTCGCCTACCACTTTCTCTCCCCGGAGGCGTTCGAGCGCCGAGCGGCCGCCGGGGAGTTTCTCGAGCACGCCCTCGTTCACGGCCATCGCTACGGCACGCTCAGAAGCGCCGTCGAAGGCCCGATGGCCCGCGGCGAATGGGTGATTCTGGACATTGACGTGGCAGGCGCCGCGCAGGTGCGGTCGATAGTTGGCCGCGAGCCGGAGGACTCCCCGCTGAGGCGCGGATTTCTCGATGTCTTCATCGACGTCCCGTCGCTTGACGAACTGCGCCGGCGTCTCGAAAAACGCGGCGAGGATTCGCCGGAGACGATCAAAACCCGACTTGCAAACGCCGCCGGGGAACGCGCCCGCAGGGGAGAATTCGCCGCAATCGTCGTAAACGACGTTCTGGAGAGCGCCTACGCCCGCCTCCGCGCGCTGGTGCTGGAAAAGACGGGAACAAACCCAAATGCTGGAGGAGCGTCGTGAACGACACGCAGCTTCAGGCCTCGCAACCGCAGGCATCCGCCTCCCGGCCCCTCCGCGCCGCACAGCCCTCCCCCACCCTTTCAGGCCGCAGGGTCCTGCTCGGCGTAACTGGGTCGATAGCGGCCTACAAGGCCTGCATCCTCGTGCGGCTGCTCGTGCGGGCCGGAGCCGAAGTGACCGTTGCCATGACCGAGGCGGCGTGCCGGTTCGTGACACCGCTGACGTTCCGAACCCTCTCGCGCCGTCCGGTTGCGCTGGACGCCTTTGCCGAACCGGAGTCGTGGACTCCGGAGCATGTCTCGCTTGCAGACTGGTGCGACGTGCTCGTCGTCGCCCCATGCACTGCGGACGCGGCGGCGAAATTCGCGTCCGGACTGGCTGGCGATCTGCTTTCCTCGACTTTTCTCGCCTGCCGCAAACCGAAACTCCTTGCGCCGGCGATGAACGACGGAATGTGGGACAACCCCGCCACTCAGGACAACTTCGCCACCCTCCGGCGGCGAGGCGTCTGCATAGTGGAGCCGGACACCGGGGACCTTGCCTGCGGCACCTCCGGACGCGGTCGCATGCCCGAGCCTGAAATTGTGCTGGCGGCCGCAACGGCGCTGCTTGCGAAATGACCGGAGGCGCGATCGCCCGCGTCGCACTCGACGGAGCAGCGTCGCAGTTCTTCGACTACTCGGTGCCGGAGACTCTTCGCCAGGCAGTGGTGCCCGGCTCGCGCGTCAGAGTGCCGCTTGGCCGCCGCGAGACCGAGGGCACGGTCATAGCGCTCCCAGAAAGGTCTGACTTTTCCGGGCGGCTCCGCCCTGTATCCTCGGTCTCCACCGGTTCCCCAGCGCTCACACCCGCGCTCGTGCGCCTTGCGCTCTGGATGGCGGACTACTACATCGCGCCAGTCGGACTGTGCGTCCGCACGATGCTGCCGCCAACTGTTCGCGGAGGCGGCAAAGCCGGAGGCGGCGACGGTTTCGCGCGCGAACTGACCGTGGCCGCGGCGGAAAAAATGCCTGAAGTCGAACCGACAAGGCGCCAGACGGAAATTCTCTCGTGGCTTGCCGGCGGCGAACAGCTGCTATCCGGGTTCTGCCGCACGTGGGGAGTGTCCCCCGAAACCCTTAGAAGAATGGAGCGGGAGGGCCTTGTCGCGATTCGCAATCGCGTCCGCAGGCGCGATCCCCTCGCCGGGCGCCGCGTGGCGCCATCGTCGCCGCTGCCGCTAAACGCGGAGCAAAGGGCCGCGCTTGAAATGATCGTGGCCGCGCTCCCGCCCGAGCCGACCGCCGAGAGCGGAGCCCGGCGATGCAATCCGGCGCGACCTGTGCTCCTGCACGGAGTCACCGCAAGCGGAAAAACCGAAGTCTATCTTCAGGCAATCGCAGAAACGCTCCGCCGCGGATACGGAGCGATCGTCCTCGTGCCCGAAATATCGCTAACGCCGCAGACAATCCGCAGATTCGTCGCCCGCTTCGGCGATGTCGTGGCCGTCCTGCACAGCCAGCTTGGACCTGGCGAGCGCCACGACGAATGGCACAGACTGCGCAATGGCGAAGCCAGAGTGGCGGTTGGTCCGAGGTCCGCGCTTTTCGCGCCGGTGGAAAGACTCGGTCTGGTGGTCGTGGACGAAGAGCACGAGCCAAGCTACAAGCAGGACGAAACCCCGCGCTACCACGCCAGGGATGTCGCGGCGGTGCGCGCGAAATTCGAGCGCTGCGCCCTTGTCCTAGGATCCGCCACGCCATCGCTGGAATCATGGCGCAACGCCGAAACAGGCAAATTCGCCATAGCGCGCATGACACGGCGCGCGACATCCTTCCAACTGCCCTCCACGACCATCGTGGACATGCGCGTCGAAGCGGCGCCGAACTCCGGGGGACTGCCCGGCGGCGGTGCCAGGCTCGTGTTCTCGGACACGCTCGTCAAAGCAATACGGACGCGGCTTGACTACGGCGAGCAGACAATGCTCTTTCTCAACCGGCGGGGGTGGGCGCCGCGCGTCGGGTGCCCGAAGTGCGGGCGCACCGAAACGTGCGAAAACTGCTCCGTGGCAATGACATACCACCGCGACGATGAAGTTCTGCGCTGCCACGTCTGCGGCGCGTGGCGCCCCGTGCCGTCGGTCTGCCCCGACTGCGGAGAGGAGGGCTATCGTCTTGCAGGAGTCGGAACGCAACGCGTGGAAACGATCGCCAGGACGCTTTTCCCGAAGGCGAGGATCGAGCGAATGGACCTGGACGTCACATCGCGCAAATGCTCGCACGAGGAGATTCTCGCCCGCTTCCGGGCCGGAAAAACGGACATTCTCGTCGGAACGCAGATGATCGCCAAGGGTCTGGACTTCCCAAACGTGACGCTGGCGGGGATCCTCAACGCCGACGCCGGACTCGCCGTTCCAGACTTTCGCGCAGCGGAGCGCACCTTCCAGCTCGTGGCCCAGATGGCGGGACGGGCCGGGCGCGGCGATCGCCCGGGCGACGTCATAGTCCAAACCTGGCACCCGGACGCCCCGGCGATCCGACTCGCCGCTCGGGAGAACTTCGCCGAATTCGCCGCGGCCGAAATCGAGGAACGCCGGGAACTATCATATCCGCCATTCACGCGCTTCTGCCTCGTCACCGTGAAGGGGTCCGCGCGTGAGGCGGTCGAGGAATGCGCGGCCCGCTTCGCCGACGCCGCAGGGCGCGACGACCCGCGCTGGAAGCTAGGAGACCCGGTCCCCGCGCCGGTCGAAAAGGCCAACGGAGTATGGCGCTTCCAATTGACTCTCCGCTCAGCCGACTCCGTGCTGCTGCACGAGAGACTTCGCGGGGCGCTTTCGGCAGTCCAGACACCTGGCGACATTTCAATCTCATGCGACGTTGACGCGCTCGGCTGCGGCTAGCGCGTCCGTCCGCGGAGCGAGAAGCTCCGGAACATTGCCCGAATACGGGGGCGTGTGCTAGGATCGGGGCCATGCAAAACACGTCCGACGCCACACCGGCGTCCGCTCCGAAATCCCGCGCCCTCTGCCTCTGCTCCGGAGGTCTGGACTCCCTTCTTGGGCTTTGCGTCCTTCGAGAACAGGGCGTCGCTGCCACCGCGGTCACGTTCACATCGCCATTCTTCGCCGATCCTTCGTCCACGGCCCGCTCCTGCGCCGAACTGGGCTTCAAGCACATCACGATCGACTTCACAAAGGACATTCTCGAGCTGATCCGCAATCCTCCGTCCGGCTTCGGCTCATGCCTGAACCCGTGCATAGACTGCCACGCTAGAATGATCGAGCGCGCATGGGCCTACGCGCAAGAGAACGGATACGACTTCGTGTCCACGGGAGAAGTCCTCGGGCAGCGCCCGATGTCCCAGCAGCGCGGACCGATGAACAGGGTTCGCAACCTTTCCGGCGCCGGCGGGTGGCTGCTGCGGCCTCTGTGCGCAAAACTGCTCGACCCCACGGAACCGGAAAAGCGCGGTCTTGTCGATCGCGAGCGACTTCTGGCGCTGCAGGGCCGAAACCGCAAGCCGCAGATGGAACTGGCCCGCAAATACGGCATACGGCACTATCCGACCCCGGCGGGAGGATGCAAACTCACGGAACCCAACTACTGCCGCCGCCTGAAGAACCTCATGCAGCACGAGGGGCTTGAGGACGCGAGACTTCTTGAGGCCTGCAACCACGGTCGCCATTTCAGACTGGAGGGCGGAACACTCGTCGTGCTGGGGCGCGATCGCGCGGACAACGAATTCCTGCGCGGCGCGCTGCGCGGCGGCGACGCGACGCTGCGCCCGGTGAACGTCCCGGGCCCGACCGCCCTGGCTGTGAAGCCGACGCAGGAGGACCTCCCGGCCGTCCGCGCTCTCGTGGCGGCGTATTCCGACACCAAGGGCGTGGCGTCCGTGACGATCCGCGAACTTTTCGCCGCCTCAAAGCCGGTGGAACGCGAAATCGAGCCCGGACCGCGCGAACCGTTCGCCAAGTTTTTGCTGTGAGCGCCGGAATCGTCCAGTCGCCGTTCCGGCTTGTTTCGCCATACCCCCCGGCCGGCGACCAGCCGGAAGCCATAGCGAAACTCTCCGACGGATTTCGCAAAGGCGTCGAAGCGCAGATTCTGGAGGGCGTGACGGGATCGGGCAAGACGTTCACGATGGCCAACGTCATCCGAAACATCGGACTTCCGACGCTTGTTCTTTCGCACAACAAGACCCTCGCGGCGCAACTCTACGGCGAACTCAAGGCGTTCTTTCCGGAGAACGCCGTCGAGTATTTCGTGAGCTACTACGACTACTACCAGCCCGAGGCATACATCCCGCAAACGGACACCTACATCGCCAAGGACTCGGCGGTGAACGACGAAATCGAGCGCTTTCGGCTCTCGGCCGCGAACGCCTTGGTCCAGCGCAACGACGTGATCGTCGTCGCGTCCGTATCATGCATCTACGGCATAGGTTCGTCCGACGACTACGCGGGAATGTCCCTTCCGCTAGCCGTCGGCTCGGAGATTGACCGCGACGAGATGCTGGCGCGGCTTGTGGAAATCCGCTACGAGCGAAACGACTTCGATCCGAAGCCGGGCTGCTTTCGAGTCAGGGGCGACACTGTTGACGTGTTCCCGGCGTGGAACGACAAGATCGGCTGGCGCATCGAGCTTTTCGGCGACGAGGTGGATCGCATATCCGAGTTTGATCCGACGTCGGGGCGCACGACGCGGTCGCTTGACAGGACGATCATAGCCCCGGCGCGCAACTACGTTCTCCCCAAGGCGAAGGTGGAAGCCGGAATCGCCGCCATCGAGTCCGAACTTGCCGACCGAGTCGCGTGGTTCCACGCGCACGGGAAACTGCTTGAGGCGCAGCGCTTGCAGCAGCGCACGGAATACGACATAGCGATGATCCGCGAGATCGGATACTGCACAGGGATTGAAAACTACTCGCAGCCGCTCTCCGGACGCCCGCGCGGAACACCCGGCGAATGCCTCATCGACTACTTTCCACGCCCGTTCCTCACCATCGTGGACGAATCCCACGTCACGATTCCGCAGGTCCGCGCGATGTTCCATGGCGACCAGGCTCGCAAGACCATTCTCGTGGACAACGGTTTCAGGCTTCCGTCCGCCCGCGACAACAGGCCGCTCTCCTTCGAGGAGTTCGAGTCGAAAATCGGCCAGACCCTGTTCGTTTCGGCGACGCCCGGCCCCTACGAGAAAAGCCACGCCAACCGCACCGTGGAGCAGATAATCCGTCCCACGGGTCTGCTGGATCCGCCCGTGGAGGTGCGTCCTCTTGCTGGGCAGATCGACGACGCGATGGAGGAAATACGCGCCGCGGCCTCGCGCGGCGACCGAGTTCTCGTAACGTCGCTCACAAAACGCACGGCGGAGGACCTGTCGGCGTATCTGCGAGAAGCGGGCCTTCGCGTCGAATACCTTCACAGCGACATAGACGCGCTGGAGCGCATCGCCATCCTGACCCGCCTTCGCAAAGGCGACTTCGACGCGCTTGTGGGCGTGAACCTCCTGCGCGAGGGACTGGATCTGCCGGAAGTCGCGCTAGTTGCCGTGCTCGACGCGGACAAGGAGGGATTTCTGAGATCCACGACATCGCTGATCCAGACCGCCGGGCGCACCGCGCGCCACGAGCGCGGGCGGGTGATCCTTTACGCCGACCAGATCACGGACTCGATGAGGGAGATGATCCGGATCACGGAACGGCGGCGGCGCATTCAAAGCGCATTCAACAAAAAGCACGGCATCGTGCCGCACTCCGTGCGCCGCGAACTCAGCGAGGAGAGCGCCGTGCGGTCCGTGACAGGCGAAACCTCCCCCTCGGCTTCGTTTGAGCCGCCCTCCGCGCTTCCGGACGACCGCGCAAAGGCGATCGAGCAACTCAAGGCCGAAATGGCCGAGGCCGCCGCCGCCCTGGAGTTCGAGCGCGCCGCCCTGCTGCGCGACCAGCTCAGAAAACTCCAGTCCACCTGAGGCCAGGAGCCCCGCGGCCATGTTCCTGCGGCCCCGTCCCCGCGGCCAAAGGTCCAAGGTCAGGGACCATCGAGTCCCCTACCCCGCCCCAAAAACCTGCGCAAGCCTCAGCAGACCGTCAGGCGACGCCGGAACCACTTCGCCACCGGAACCCTGAGACTCGATCTCGGCGGCGGCGTCGTTGTGGATCTGGTCGAGACGATCCGGGTAAAGGAAACGAAGCGACGCGCGAGGGCGCCAGTGGAGACGCGCCAACGGCTCGCCGTTCCGGCTAACCCATTCGTTGCCGTCGAACTTCGCGGCTCCGCGCCAGTCGTTGAACACGCGGGCGAGGCATTCGGTCGCGCCGTCAAAGCGGTTGCCGCGCACCTCGAAGCCCGGCGTGGGCATTGTGGTGTCGTAAAGCATGAGATGGGCGCCATTCGGATTCCAACGCTGGCGGTGGCCCCAGCCGCCGCCGGCCTCGGAAAACAGGTTGTCGAGCAGCCGAACGTCAGCGACGGTTCCGCCGGCACCCTGATGCCAGAACTCGTATGAGTATTCGCAGCGCGAAACACGGTTGCGCCGCCACACTATGCCACGCTGCACGGAACCGGGCACATTGCTCTGATTCGTGATCCCGGCGTCCCAGCACTCGCGAACATCGCAGTCCTCGACGACGACATCCTCCGCCGCTCCCCACAATTCGATGCCATTGCCGTAGCGAACGCCATTTCCGAGCGTATCCACGTAGAGGAACCCGCCGCCGATCCACGACACATCGCAGCGGCGAATCGCCACGCGCCGCACGTCGCCGCCGCCAAACCCGTGGGCGGCCCCGAAGCGAACGGCGATGGAATCGTATTCAACGTCGTGCATCGCAGTCTGATCCACCGCGAAAACCTTTTCGGCCAGTTCCACCGAACGCCACAACTCGCCGGGGCTACGCCCGTCCGTGCGCACGTGAACCCTGCCGGTGGCCGGGTCAAACCAGAACGAATCCGGACAGTCCAACTCGGCGCGCGAACCGCGCTTGAGGAGGCATCCGGACTCGCCGCCGTCAAGAATGACGTTGCCGATGTCCGCCGCCGCACCGGAGGCGCAGCTCCAGACGCCGGTCTCGGGCTCCTTTCGCCACGCTTCCGTCGAAGAGGCGTCGTGGCTGGGCTGGATCACTGGAAGGGGGCCGTCGCCCCACGCCCCGTAGCGCACAGGATGACCGGGAACGCCGGAACGCACGCGCAATTGCCCGCGCCAGACGCCGCCACGTTTAAAAAGCACCGTCGAGCCAGGAGCGAACTCCATCTGGTTTATCCGCGAAAGCGGCGTCTCCGGGTCGAAGCGGAAAACCTCGTCCGCCGGCTTGCGCCCGAATGCGGCCTCCGATTCAGCGCCAGCCTCGGACGCGGAGCGCCCCGCGGGAAACTTGGCGATCCCCGCCTCCATCACCATTTCGCCTTTGCCGCCCATGTTGTCGTCTCCGGTCTTTTCCAAAACGATCGCCTCAAAAAGCGTCGCGGTCATTCTATCGCGCGCCCCGCAAAAATCAAAGTTGACTTCAAATGGGGCGCTGGAGTATGATGCGGTCCGCCTTTGCGGGTGTAGTTCAACGGTAGAATGGAAGCTTCCCAAGCTTCAGGCGAGGGTCCGACTCCCTTCACCCGCTCCAAAAAATTCCGGGGCACCGGGCTTTACATGAGGAAGCCATTTGCCTCCGGCCGTTCGCGAAAGTCAACGCACCGAATCGGGTGCGTTGTTTTTTTTCGGCCTCGGCTGGACTCGCTGGACTCGGATGTCCGCCACGCCTGCGCGCCCGTATTCGGTCAGGGATAGGGGTTGTGCTGATTTCTCGCTCCCGGACGAGAGTGTGATGTTCTTCTTGCCGGGATCGGCCGCTAGGCGGGGCGGGC
>DJYI01000002.1 GCA_002448475.1 Verrucomicrobia bacterium UBA6982 | reverse complement strand
CACAGAGTTCACAAAGGCTTTGTGTTCCTTTGTGTTCTTTGTGGCTAAAAATTCCAGCCCGTCGCGCCGGTCCTCGCACGGCGCGCCGCGCCGCAAAGATTGTTTCAGCCACAAAGGACACAGAGTTCACAAAGGCTTTGTGTTCCTTTGTGTTCTTTGTGGCTAAAAATTCCACCCGCAGCGCCCCTGCCTTGTGCGCGCCGGCGCGAGATTATTCGTTAAAACCGCAAGGCGGGAAAGAGCCATTTCGCGGAAGCGTTCCTTGAACCCGACGGAAAGGAACGAGGCGGCAAGAACTTCATCCAAAACAGAGCGCACAGACGCGCACATTTGCGTGACAGTCCGTCGGTCTTGCGCTTCGGAAAGTCCAAGCGACAAGGGGCCAACGGGGACAGACTTCGCTGCCCATCGTTGCTCGATGTCCGGAACCTTGCGGTCTTCCAGGACTTTCTGTTTCTTCTCGCTTCGCGCGTCGGGCAGCTCGCAAACGCGGAATCGCTCAGTTCCGATCTTGGAGTTTCGGCCCCGACGATCCGGGCGTGGATTTCCGCGCTCTGCGAAAGCAATCTTCTGTTTCTTCTTCGCGGTTGGACGCGCAATGCCGTCCGTCAAGTGGTCAAGACGCCGAAAATCTATTTCACCGACACCGGACTGGCGTGCTGGCTTGCCAGGCTGGGGGACACGGACAGAGTCGAAGGAGGCCCGTTGCGCGGAGGCCTTTACGAAAATTTCGTCATAGCGGACTTGCTGAAACGGTCGCTCAACAGGGTTTCGCAGGACCGTTTTTGGTTCTACCGCGATTCAAAGGGGCACGAAGTCGACTTGGTGCTGGAACGCGATGGACGGCTGTTTCCGGTTGAAATCAAGTCCTCCGCGACGTTTTCGACAAGTTTCGTTTCGGGCATACGGCATTTCCGCGCCGCCTTTCCGGAAATGTCGGAACCCGGACATGTCTTTTTCAACGGGGAGGTCCGCGCCGGGGAGACATACGACGGTGTCGAACTTGTCAATCCCGTCCGCGAATGCCCGTTCTACCGTCCGATCCGTTTCGCAGCCGGGATGACCATGGCGTAGTTCCGCCAGTTTCGCCCTTCCGATCTTCATTTCGCACGGCAACGGAACCTTTCGAGGGACAGACCTCTGCGGCCACTTCTGCGAACGACGGGGGCAGCGCGCGGCGGCCCCCGGCATGCGGATGCATCGCGGATGCGGCGCACGTTTCGTGACTTCGTGTATTCGTGTGGCGGCTGAATGCCACTCGCCACCCCTACGGCTGGCCGATTGCCTATTTGCCGGTTTCCGACTTGGCCGCGGCTTCGACGCGGCGGTGCGCTTCGCGCACGATGGCGTCGCGCGGGTCGGCGCGGCCGGGGCCGGACAGGCCCGGGCCGACGCGGCCGTCGAGGCCGCCCTCGTTGGGCTTCGGGCCGTCGTCGTCCGAGGCGAGGTCGCGGCGCTGCCACACGCGGATGTAGTCGATCTCGAAGTCCGCGGGGAGCAGGGCGTCGTCGATGGGGTCGTTGTCCCAGCCGCCGATCTGGTTCTGCAGTTCGAGGAACGCGGGTTCGCTCATGACGCGGGGACTCTCCCACTGCCAGAACTTTTCGCCGTTTCCCCAGAACGAGAGGTGCCCGGGAAGCCAGAGCATGCCGACGGTGATGAAGCCGTCCGCGTCGGCGGGGATGTAGTTGGCGTTGGTGCCGAGCGCCTTGTGCTCCTTGCCGTAGCCGTCCCAGTGGCAGGAGGTGTTGAAGCGGTGCGGGCCCCAGGAGGACTGCGCCTCGACCCAGTCGATCTCCATGCCGGTGCCGAAGGTGGAGGTGCGGAGCTTGAACTGCTCCCATTCGAGACCGGGAAGCCCGCGCGGATGGCGCTCAAGGCCGCGGTCGGGGCAGAGCCAGAGCGCGGGCCAGAGGTTGGGCGCCGTCGGGAGCTTGAGGCGCGCCTCGAAGTAGCCGTAGCGCTGCGTCCACTTGCCGAAGGTGTCGGCCCAGCCGACGGCGTAGGGCGTCTCCAGCGGGCGGTCCTTGGTGATGGTGCCCGGCATGGCGCGCGCGGGGTCGGGCTCGTCGTTGTGGAAGCCGGTCTTCCGCTCGGCGCGCAGGACGAGCTTGCCGTCGCGCAGGAACACGTTGTCGGCGGAGTCGTGCTGGCGCTTGTCCCACCAGTTGAACCAGCGCACGGAAAAGGTCGAGAGGTCGAGCGCGTCGCCGTCGAACTCCTGCCGGAGCGTAGGCGTCCAGTCGCCCGGGACGGGCGGGCGCTTTCCGAGCCAGGCGGGGCGCACGGCGGGCGGGTCCTCGCCGCGGAAGGCGACGATCTCGAACGCCTGCGCGGCGGCGCCGGGAAGCGCCTCGAGGGTGCGCGCCTTGTGGGCGCGGAAGGCGGTGCCGGTGCCGGGGAGGCGGTCCCACTTGCCGCCGCGCAGAACGTCCTCCTGCGCGGCGTCGGTCGGCGCAGTCCACGGCCGCGCGCCGGCGAACGGGATGCGGATGTCCGCCGTCGCGCCGGGGGCGACGGGCGCGGCCGGCGCGCACCATTCGGTCGGGCCGTCGATGCTCGTGAGGCGCAGGCGTGGCGACATGGGGGCGGCGCCGATGTTGCGGACGCGGACGACGGCCTGGATGGCGTCGGAGAGGTCCCAGAAGCCGCCCGCGTGCGGGCGGAGCGCGACGACGGGCTTCGGGGCGCCGCCGCCGGCAGCGGGGAGCGCGACGGCGACGGGCGCGTCGAGGCGCGGCCTGACGCGCGCCTGGTCGGGGTTCGCGCCGGGGCGCTCGCCCGTCCAGCCCGCGGCCTGGACGCCCTCGATGCGAAGCTTCACCGGCTCGTCATCGACCTTGCCCATGTAGAGCAGGAGCCGGATCACGGCGGTGGTGTCGAGTTCGTAGCCGCGCTGGAAGCCCCACTGGTAGCCGAAGTAGACGCGCAGGGTCGTCGTCCGGCCGGGGTCGATGCGCGCCATTTCGGCGTTCCACGGACTCCGGCCGGGGACGTACATGTTGTCGGCGCGCAGGGTGAGCGCGACTTGCGCGGCGCCGAGGTTCGTGACCTTCGCCTCGACGTGGCCCCAGAGCGAGAGGTCCCACGAGGGGGCGCCGCCCGCCGGGAGGATGAAGACGCCTGGCCAGTCCGACGCGCCCGGCGCGATGGTGAGGAGCATCGCGTCGCCCTCGAACGCGGTCGAGAGCTGCGCGTCGCAGTTGGCGTTGGGGCGCAGTTGCGCGACCGCGCCGGGAAGCGCCGGTTCGAAGAGCGGCTTGGGCTGGACGCCGCCGTCGGCGAGCGCGGACGCGGCGACGCAGAGGAGGAGCGGGAGGGCGAGATGGGGTTTCATGGAGGAAAACTACCGGAACACGACAAGCGTCATGGTTTCGGGCATGGTATAGACAATGGAACCCGCTCCATCGTAGTTCGCGTCGGAGATGGACTCGCCCTGCGCGTCGAGGTAGGCGACGGAGCCCTTGGTGGCGGAGAGGTCGACGCCGTTCACCGTCACGTCGGCGAAGCGGTTGGCGAAGCCGTTCGTGAACGTCGCGAGCGTGTACGTTCCTGCGGGGATGTTCGCGGGGCCGACAATGGCGAGGCGGTCCGTCGCGGAGAGCTCCAGCCGTCCGTTGACCGCGAGGCACGAGGCGCCCGTCGCGTCGACGTGGCAGCGCAGCTCGGCGTAGCCGGTCGAGATGACGTTGTTGGTCTGTTCGGAGTTGCCCATGTAGTACGTCCCCGGCGCGATGGCGCCGGTGGCGGGGTCGATGCGACCCGGCACGAAGACCGCGCGGTTGCCGTCGGCGCCGTTGAGGGTGACGTTGCCCCAGAGGCCGCGAAGGTTGACGGGGGCGCCGACGTGGCGGCCCACGCCGCCGTAGGTCGCGCCCGCCGCGACGACGACGTTGTTCGTGCCCATGCCGATGCCGTCGTCGCCGCTCTCCAGGAAGAGGGCGCCGTTGTAGACGTTGAAGGCGCGGCCGGCCGTGCCGCCCCAGGTGTCGATGTGGTCCTCGCAGCGGATGAGCATCGTGCCCGCGCCATCCTTGTTGATGCCGCGATTGCTGCCGACCACGTTGCCCGAGACGAGGAAGTCCACGGGGGCGGTCCCGTCCGGCACGTCGATGTCGTAGCCCGTGTTGAAGGAAAGCGATCCGTAAATGGCGGATGGGATGTCGGCCGGGACGATGGTGAGCAGCCCCTGCCAGACGACGATCAGCGTCGCGTTCGTGACGGTCGCGCCGTCGAGCGTGTATTCCGTCCCGCACTCCGTGGCGCCCTGGTTGCTCATGCAGAACGACGTGTCGCCGCCGCCGTCCAGGACGCCGTGATCGATCTTGAGCGTCTCCAGATAGTAGTATTTGCCGAGGGCCGGCAGCTCCAGGCGACCCTTCTCCCGGATGTCGAGCACGGCGGTCGCCAGCATCAGCGACTGGTTCGCGCTTGGAAGGACGGTCAGGACGGCGTCCTTTCCGGCTCCACCCACGACGATGTCGCTGCGGAACTCGGGATAGCTCGCTCCGGAGCGGACATACGTGCCTTCCTTGACCCAGAAGGTGTTGGTCGGATTCCAGGCCGCCCCCCCATGTAGGACCGTTCCCGCGCCCGTCTTCACGAGCCGCACGCCCTCGTCGGCCTTCTGGAGCGTGTTCGCGTCCAGGCGGAGAACATGGTTCGACCCGACATAGAACTCCGCCTCGTCGCCCTTGAGCGCAAGAACCGTCGTCGCGATGACGTTGGTCGCGACTTGGGCCGTGTCCTCGGAGGTGGGGAACATGTCGTCGCAGACGACGCCGTTCAAGGTGAGCGTGTAGGCCTCTTGCACCTTGATTCCATAGAGGTCGGCGAAGCGCAGCGTCTGGATTTCCTCGTTCTGCGTGAGCCCGTTGCTCTGCATTCGCCCGCTGTCGAACCGCGTCTTGAGGATGGGCAGCTCGGGAATGAGCGCCGTGTCGGCGGGCCCCGGCCTTGCGCCGCCCTCCCAGGAGGCGTCGTTCCACTGCCATGCGCCGTCCTTGTAGGCGATTTCGTCGCCGGACGCCGCGCCGGCGAGGAGGGCGACGGCCATGGCCAGGAGGGATGAAAGAAGGAAACGCGGTTTCGGGACCGCGACGTTGACGGAGAATCGTGGATTCGTTTTCATGGCGTTTTCTTTCGGTTTGTGGTGCGTGGACGGGGAGCGGGGCCGGTGGAGGCGCGTTCGATGAAGCAGGTGCGGACGAGCGCGCGCGCGGCGGGTTCGTCCGCGCGCGGAGGCGTCGCGATGCGCGAAAGGAGAAGGCGCACGGCGAGGCGGCCGATCTGGACGGACGGCACGGCGACGGTCGTGAGCGGCGGGGAGAGCAGCGGCGCCAGGTCGATGTCGTCGAAGCCGGTGACGGAGAGGTCGCGCGGGATGGCGAGGCCGAGCGCCCCGGCGGCGCGGTAGACGGCGAGGGCGAGGTTGTCGTTGGCGCAGACGAGCGCGGTGGGGCGGTTTGCGCGGAAGAGGATCGCCCCCGCGGCGGCCGACGCGGCGGCGAGCTCGCCGTGGCACGCCGCGGTCCATTCCGCGCGGATCGGGAGCCCGTGCTCGCGCATGCCCCACTCCCAGGCGCGCCGGCGGGCCGCGAAGGAGGGGTTCTCGGCGGAGCCGCCGACGAAGCCGATGCGGCGGTGGCCGAGCGCGGCGAGGCGGCTGACCGACTCGAGGACGCCGCTCGCGTTGTCGATGGCCACGACGTCGGCCCCGGCGTCGACGTCCTGGTCCGCGAACACGAGCGGGACGCGGCAGGCGGCGGCGAAGTCCGCCGCCTCGGGGGCGAACTCGCCGAGAAGGATCGCGCCGACGCGGCCGGGGGCGTTGACGTCGGCGAGGAAGCGCGCGTCGAGGAGGTCGTGGCACATGCGCACGGCGGCGGTTCGTCCGTTGCGGTCGAGCTCGTCGAGGACGCCGTTGAGGATGTCCTGGAAGAACGAATGGCCGAAGCGGGAGGCGGCACCCGCGTCGTCCGCCCCGCCGGCGGCGACGGGCGCCCCGACGTCCAGCCCGCCGGCGGCGTCGAGGCTTACGGTGTCGTAGGAACTGCGCCAGTGCCAGACGACTTCGACGAGCTCCTCGGGACGGGCAGCGGGGGCGTCGATGACGGCGGCGCGGCGGTACCCGAGCTCGCTGGCGGCGCCGAAGATGGCGGCCTTCGCCTCGGCGCTGGCGCGGCCGGAGCCGTTGAGCACGCGCGAGGCGGTCGCGGTCGAGACGCCGGCTCTGCGGGCGATATCTCGCAGGGTGGCTTTGGTGGTGGCGATGCGGGATACCATGTCGGAGGAACGGGGGCATTATGCCGCAAGC
The DNA here is from genome assembly GCA_002448475.1 of Verrucomicrobia bacterium UBA6982. Taxonomy (GTDB): domain Bacteria; phylum Verrucomicrobiota; class Kiritimatiellia; order RFP12; family UBA3636; genus UBA3636. The sequence goes on along the minus strand of DJYI01000002.1, from coordinate 711 downwards.
CCGAACGGGTGTCAACCATTTTTTTTCAACTTTTTTTTCAGTTTTTTCAATCGGTAGTTCGCAGAAGGAAACGCGCCATCATCGACGGCAACCGCCTTGCCGGCCCAGGGGCCGACCATCCCTTCAGCCTCGGCTCCGGAGTCGCGGAGACCGTGGAAAGCAGACAGGTCGAACTCTACGCGATGGGGCAGCGCGCGGCGGCCCCGGGCGATTCGGCTTTTTTGCAATCCTGGCGGCGTTTTGCTAGAATGCGGGCCGCGAAATGGAAACGGCCATGAAAGACAACCTCAAAATCCCCTACGGCCTCGCGGACTTCAAGCGAATCCGCAACGAAGGCTACTACTACATCGACAAGACAGGCTACATTCCGCTTCTGGAGCCAGAGATTCCAAATCGCGGCGGTCGCCGTGCCGGCGACCGCCGCGATTTGGAATCTCTGTCAGCCTCGTGGCTGGCTTGACAAAATCGGAGGGATTCTGGGAGAATCGGCGGTGATGAAACGGAATGGAGCAGCAAGGGCACCCGCGAAAAGCGCCGCGCAACTACAGGGGCGTCGGCGCGTCGCCGCACCACCTGCGGATAGGAGGAGAATGCCATGAGCAGAACATCGTTCAAGGCGTTTTGCGTGGAGTTCTACGCGAAGCATGTCGGCAGGACGGGGCCGGAGGTCTACGCCGAGTTCGAACGGTCCGGGCTTTTGAAGGAAATCGA
>DJYI01000016.1:6198-6383 GCA_002448475.1 Verrucomicrobia bacterium UBA6982 | reverse complement strand
GAGGCCGACGTATGTCTTGTAGAGGTTGCAGGGCATCTCTCCATCGCGATCTATGCCGATGTCGCGCCAGTTCACCGGCCGCGACACGTAAAGGTCGGTCGTGGCGTATATGCCGCGCTCAAAGCAGCGGGCAAGGAGGTAGTCAAGGCGGTCGATGTCGTCTGGGGGCGCGGGCGGCTCGCCCG
>DJYI01000016.1:0-6105 GCA_002448475.1 Verrucomicrobia bacterium UBA6982 | reverse complement strand
TCCGACAATGCCTTCGCCCACGCGCCGTCGTGGTGGTGTATGCGCACCGAGTTGTAGCCGGAGCGCACGAAGCGATCGACGATGCGGTCGGCGACGTCATGGTCGAGGTAGTTTGCCGAGAAGCAGAGGTTCACGCCGTAGNNCCAGAGGTTGTTCCACTCGTCCTTGGTGATCGTGACGTCGATGTGGTGGAATCGGATGGTGTTCCAGCCGCGGCGGACGAAGTCGACGACCACCCGGTCGCACTCCTCCTTCGAGAGGAAGTTCGCGTCGAAGCAGAGGTTCACGCCGTAGAAGCGCTGCTCCGCCCCCGGAAGCCCCTCGAACTCGAAGTGGCCGTCCACGGCCTTGAGCCAGCCATGCTTGCCGGCGGGGGCGTCCTGAAGGCATAAGCCGGAGAAGTCAAGGGCCGAGCCGGGGATGATGTCCTTGCTGTAGTCAAGGCGCACCCAGTTGTCGCCGGCGGTGATGTCGAGTGGCTTGGAGGCGGCGAGTTCCAATCCGTCGGGGGCGGCGAGGGACATCTCCCAGACGAGGCAGTCGCCGGGTGCGAACGTCCGCGTCCCGTCGTGACCGAGGTGTCCGCCATCGCCGGCAAAGCGGACGGTCCATCTTCCGCCCCACCGGCGCGAATCCTGCGAGCTATAGCGCACGGGTTGCGTGAAGGAGAGGCGGGCGGTGCGGCCGTCGGCAAGCGGAAGGTCGAATTCGGCGGCGGATCCCTCGCCGAGGCCGAAGGGCGGCGGGGCGGGAATATCCGCCGCGAAGGCGACGCACTGAATCTCTACGGTGGTGGCGCACTGCATTTCGACGCGGCCGCGAATGGAGCCGTCGGGTTGCCGCGCCCATTGGGCCGTTCCATTGAAATAGGTTTCGGAGCCATGGATTTCAAATGAACGGGGGCCATCGCCGGAATACGACCAGTCGGCCTTGATGGGAAGAGGATCCCAGCCCGGGGCGTATGCGGTGATAAAAAACTCCGCTCCGCCGAAGGAGATTCCGCCACGCGGCGTCTGCCGCGCCATTACTGGCCGGGCCTCGGTGACATTTTCGCCTATAGTCTCCGCATACGTGACGGGAAAGCCGACCGCAGCTATAATGGCGACGGCGATTAGTGGTGCCATTTTCATTTGGATGCCCTTTCTTACACAGTCGCGCGAGCCCCGCGCAGCCGGCGTTCCGCCGCTCGGACGGAATGGGCGGCAAGCCAGGCGTCCATACGCCTCATGGGGTTGGCGAGCCATGGCGCATTCCATTCGTAGTCGCGGGGGACTCGTGCAAGTTCCATCTCCAGGCCCTTGGCGAGCGGCATGAGATCGGATTGCGACCTGCCCGTTGCCGTCAGAACCTTGGAGTTGTCGATGATGCGGTTGAAGAGGCGGTCGTTCCGCAGCTGCCAGGCGGCGCCAAGGTTCCAGGGGTCGGCGTTCAGGATGCGCAGGTAGTCCTCCTCCGGTGCCCAGACGGCCTTCAGGCCGCGCAGGGAGGCGTAGATGTCGGCAATCTCGCCCCAGGTGTGGTTCTCCGCCGTCGCCAGGGTGAAGGCCTCGCCAAGCGCCTTGTCGTTGAAGAGAAGTTTCGCGAGGAAGCGGGCGTTGTCTCCGGCCCAGGTCATGGTGCCGCGCACGCCCCGCGCCGTTTCGGGCAGCACGACCGCCTTGCCCTTGTCGGTGCGGCCCACGACGAGAGGGGCCTCGAGCGTCACGAGTTGGAAGCGGTAGGTCGAGTAGGTGATCGACGGGCGGACGATTGTCCAGTTGCGACGGTCGAGGGCGCGAAGGATGCGCTCGCCGCGCGCCTTGTAAACGCTGTAGTCGTCGGAGTTGCGGAGGATTGTGTCGTCGGCGGTGTCGATGAGGAGTCGCGCATCCTCCCGGACCGGGACGTCCTTGCCGTCATAGACGCGGTAGCTCGAAAGGTAGATGTAGTGGCCGCAGGAGGCGGCCATGAGCGGGAGCTTGCGCGCGACTTCGGCCGTCGGGTAGATGAGGAAGTCCACGATGCCGTCGTAGTGCTTTTCAAGGAGCGGGAAGAGGAAGGCGTCCTCCTTGGCGTTGCCTTGAATGCGGGTGACGCCGGGCGGGTCGGCAGATGGGTCCGGGGCGTCGAGCGACACGGCATCGACGGCGTAGCCTTTTCCGGCAAGAAGCGGGACGACGTAGCGCCCCATGGCGCCAGAGGCGCCGAGAACGAGAACTTTTTTCATGGCAGTTATTCAGTTGTGCTACCGCACGACAATGACGAAGGGGTTGGGGCCGCAGCCGAGGAACTGCGAGGGGTCGAGTACGCCCTTTGAAAAGCGCAACGCATCCATCTTGAACTGGATGTTCGGTTCATCGTAGGGGCCATCCCCTACCGTCAGCGTGTGGGCTCCAAAACAGTATGGTATTCGCGCGTTCACGGTCTGCGGGGCATACGGATCGTAGTCGTAGAAGAACTGGATGCTCGTCTTCGTGTCGTCGTCCGACTTCGGCTGGAAGGTGAAGGCGTAGTGGTGCCACTTTCCGTCCACAACGATATTTGGCAACGCCCATCCCGGATAACTCTTCAGTATGGACATTTGGATGGCCTTTGCATTGGTCTTCTGCCTGAATATATACCAGTCGAAACTGGATGGGCTGCCGCTTCGGACGAGGCCCAGAATCGGGGCGTGCTGCGCCAGTGAGGTCGAATCGGCCGCAACGGCGCCGTTTGCATCCACGATACCGGTGAACTTAGCCCAGAACTCGACCGTGTAGGACTCCGCCTCGAAGAGGTCGCTCTCCGGGAACACGACTCGGCTCTTGTCGAAGGAGGCCGAATACTGGTTCGAGGCCCGCTGGGTGCCATTTATGCCGTCGAGCAGAATAGTCCCGCAGACGTCCTGCGTGAAGGTCGGCGCGGTTCCGCCCGTGCGCGCCTCGCCGACGCCGGTCACGGAGAACGCCGCGTTGGAGGCGCAGACGAAGTTGTAGTTCTGCCCGAAAAGGGCGAGCAGCGAGGCGTCGCCTGAGCCGACGGGGTGCGTCGTCAGGAACTTGGACGGGGTGAGTGCGCGCCGCGTCACGCGGATGTCGTCCAGCCAGCCGTCGAACCACGACGAGCTGCCGTTGTCAAAGGAACCGAAGAAGAGAGAGCTCGCGGTTCCGACGTCTGGCAACGTGCCGGTGAATGCCCTGTCGAGACGATAGTCGATGTAGAAGCTGATGTTGTTGGTTTCAGCCGTCCCGTTCACGACACACGCCATGTGGTGCCAGTTGCCGTCATCTAAGTCTCTGGCCGTCGAGAGTTCGTAGTAACCCGAAGTTCCGTTCAAGCGGTAGCTGTAGAGAAGTTTCCCGTCTTGGGATATGACGTTGAACCTCACGTTGACCAACGGCTGGGAGCCGAACTTGAAGATGATTTGACGGTTGCTGGAGCTGCCTGTCACCTTGCCGCGCGTCTTGAAGAACGTCTCGATCGTGTAGCTTGCCGCCGCGCCGTCGCTGCCTCTGATCATTGTGGAGACATTCGGCAGTTGGATGTAGTTGGCCTTGCCAGCCGCGTTGGTGGCTTGGCAGTAGGAGGCGACATTCTCCGGACGTGCGTCCGAATGCCTCTCGGGGGCGATGACGGCACCGGCCTTCGTCGTCGTGTCGTAGCTGGACGGATCCGCGCCGTCAACGACCCTGAAGACCGCTAGATTGCGATTTGGTCCCAGGTTGTCGGACAGGTTCATGTTGTCGTTCTGCATGAAACCGTATTCGTCCGCCTCGAACGAGACGCGTGCGACGTCGGCGTCATCTGCGTCAAACCGCTGCATTCGCAGGAACTGCTCGGGCGCGAGCGCCACGCTGGAGACGCGCACCTCGTCGATCACGCCGGGAAAACGGCGGTAGCCGTGAATGGTGGTCCCGGAAGTGTTGACGAAATTGTCGTAGCCGCCGATGTAGGTGGCGTTGTTGTCGCCAAAACTCATGGTCTTGCCAACGTTGGCGATTGTCCGGTCCAGAGCATAGTCAACATAAACCTTGACATCTGTGCCGTCGAACGTGAAGGCCACATGATGCCACGATCCGTCGTTCACCTTTTTGTAGGAGTTATTGTTGCCCCGATAGGTGCCACCCATGAGGCGGACGAAAATCTGACCGCTTTCTTCCGTGCAGATTGACCAGTTTTCACGCAAAAAACTGTCGCCGTCCAGGCTGCCGGCGATGGGACCGAATGAGTTGTAGGAGCCGCCCGTGGTGCATACAAAGGCCTCAACGGTGATCTGGTTCGCTGCGGCGATGGGGGCGTAGAGCGACTGGGTGCCGGAGGTTTTCAGGCAGCCGCCATATTCGGCCGGATACGAGCCCTGCGCAGTTACAAAGCGCATGGCGGCGGAGTTTGTGCGGTATGTGTCCGAGACCGGGTCGTAGATGACGCGGCCGCGGAAAGGCCTCGTGTAGGTTGGCGCGTAGGCGGACGCCTCGTAGTCCGGCGAGCCGGCGGCATAGATCGTAGTGCCGTTCATGGCCTCCGGCGCGGCGTAGAGCGTTGGCTCCTGGTCTGGCGCGATGGTGCTGGCGGCGGCATTTTCGCCAGGTGGTACGCCTTCGTCGAAGTGCCACCAAGCGATGGTGCCCGCGTTGGTTGGAATGGCCGCGCCCGTCGCGGTCGCGAGCGCCGCAGATGCGGCGAAAGTGCGTAGTGCCATAGTATTCATTGCGTTGTTTTCTTGGGTTGGTTGGTTGAAAGCCGAAAGTCCGAAGTTGAAAGTCGAAAGGAGTGCACTCTGATTTGCAGAACTCTGATTGGCTGCCGGAGCGCGGGCGTCCTCGCCCGCGGATGTGGCGACGGCGCCCTCGCCGTCGCGCGACGACGTGGGCGTCGTCGCCACATCGGCATCAGTGCCCGCGTCGTTCCGCGCCTCGCCGCGTGCGGCGAGGTAATACCCCGCCGCCCCCAGCGCGGTGAGGCCGCAGAGCGCCAGCGCGAGGAGCGTGGCCTTCACAGCCGGCTTCTTAGCCGTCGCGCCTAGCTTGGCGGCCAGCATCTGGCGCGCATAATGCAGCCGCCATGTGACCGTGCCTGTCGGAAGTGAAAGAAATCGCGCGATGTCCCTTACCGACATGTCCATGAAGTAATGCAGCAAAAGGGTCTTGCGGATGTCTTCCGGCAACGTTTCGATCGCGTCGCGCAAAAGCGAGGCGTCGAGCTCCCTGAAAACACCGCCTTCGGCCGATTCGTCAGCCACGTCCGGCAGTTCGCCCGTAGGGATTTCGTTGCTGGAGGATCTGCGCCGAATGTCCTTGGCGTGCAGGTTAATGAGAATCTGGCACATCCACGTGAAAAACGCGGATTGCTCCAGAAAGCCGTCTATTCCGCTGATAACCTCGGCAAATGTGCGGTTTACGAGTTCCTCGGCATCGCCCGCGTCATGGCAAAAACGGATGGCAAGCGACATCAGGCCAGCCCGATATTCGCTGACCAGCCTTTGCGCCCCGCGCTCCTTGTCCAGCCTTATTTCTTCGACGATGTCCATTGAGTCCTTTAGCCGATTGTTCGAAACCCTTCATATAGTTAGTTCCCGATCGCCGGCATTTTGTTGGATGCATCGTACTATTTTCCCGGGAAAAGGTCAAAGGTCGTAAGGTTGAAGGTCGTAAGGTCGAAGGATGGGAAGCGACCAGATTTCTTGTGGCCCATAGGGCTGTCCCATTGGGGCCGATGGCGCATCACGGTTTCCGCGGCGCGGCCGCGAGATGCCCGGCGAAGCCGTCGCGGAGGGCGACTCCACGTCCTTGTAGGAAAAGGGCAGGCGCAACAGGTTCGCGCCCCATTGCGCCATGCGCTCCGCCTCGCGTTCCGTGTAGACAGGCCCGGCATCGTGCCACCAGCCCCAGTTCACGCCCCGGAGGCGGACTTCCTCCCCGCCCGCGACGATGCGCGGCCCCTCGACGCGGATTGGCGGCAGCGGCGTGGCGGGGCCCGTCGCGCGACCGCCGGAGGCCGCGTAGCCGGTGCCGCATACGACGGTAAGGGCGAAAAGCGCGAAGAGCGGGAACGAGGCTCCGGCAGTAAGTCGCAAAACGTCTCTGGAGGTGAGTTCCTTAATTTTGTGTTTTGACATTTCGCACCCCTTGTCGTTTGCGGCTTCAATTC
>DJYI01000027.1 GCA_002448475.1 Verrucomicrobia bacterium UBA6982 | reverse complement strand
AGGAAGTTCTCCAGCTTTTCGAGGAACACCGGGTCGTCGTAGATCGGCTCCCAGCGGGGCGGGAAGTCGAGCCCCGACGTGTTCTTCGGGTAGGTGAACCAATGCCCCTTCGCGCCCGCCTGCCGCACGAATTCGGGCGTCCCCTCCTCGACCTGCGAGCACGTCATCACGCGAAGCGCGATCTTCTTGCCCTTCGCGATCCACGGCTGCGCGAAGGTGTCGAAGATTTCCCAGCGGTAGTCGCCCTCCTCCGGCTCGAGGTCGTTCCACGTGAGGCGGAAATAGATGGTCGAGCAGCCGGGAAACCAGTCGAGCGTGTCCTCCGTCGATGTGTTGACGCCATACGCCCAGATGCGGTTGGAGTACTTGTAGAACACCCAGCCCATGCCGGGGTTGATGAGCGCCTCGTCCGTCGCCTTCGGGCATACGGTCACGTTCCGACCCTTTGCGCTACGCTTCACGGCCCCCCTCTGCCGGGTTGTGGATATCCGTTTCGTTGTATTCATTCTACTTCTTCTCAATGATCAGGCCCTGGTGTCCGGCGGGGACGATGACGCGTCCGCGCCAAAACGCCGCAAGGTCCGGGTTTCCCGACAGTTCATACGCGCGCAGAAACGCCGGATTGTCCGGATCCGAGAAATCATAGACGGCAAAGGTGCGCGAGTGGCGGCTCGTCACGGCCACAAGCCGACCGTCCGAGCGCGGGATTCCAGAATGGCGCCTTCCCTGTTCATCAGGCGGAAAGTCGCGTAGCTCCGTCCGCAACCCGTCCGGAGAGACAAACTGGTATTTCCCTCCGACGGTGTAGAGATAGCGGTCTTTGAACACGCATACGCCGTTGCCCTGGCTTCCCGCCGGCTGCGCTTCGCGACCGACGCAGGGGATCGCGACCGGCGCGCCGCCCGAGAAGTCGATCCAGTTCAGGCCGCGGTACGGCCACAGGCTCGGATGGCGTTTCCCGACAAGGCCGTCGGGCATGTATTTGTTCCACTGGCACGCGGCTCCGTTCATTCTGCAAAGCGGCTTCCCGGACTTGAAATCGTCAAGCCCTACGACTACATACCAGCCCGTCCGGGTTGACAGCACGGCGCGTCCCTCGCCGGCATTCCAGCACCAGAATGCGACCTTGTTTCCGGAAGACCGCCGCGCAACCTCGCGGAACGCGGCGGGACCGCCGTCAAGTTCGTACACCGCCCAGCCGTCCACCCCTTCCGCCGTGACAAGCCGGTCGCCGACGAAACAGCAGTCCGTCACGCGCCTCCCGCCCGGCAGTTCGCCCAGCTTCTCAAACGTGCCGTCGGGGCGAATCCCGACCACATGCAGCCCCGCGTTCCCAAACGCCGCATAGACGACGTTCCCGCGGACGCATGCCGTGCGCGCCTGCCCTGCGGCGGACGGGCTATAGACTTCAAAGAGGCCGGAGTCCGTCGGGTACGCGTCGCACTCCGTGGCGTTTTCCGGCGGGGGGCCCTTGTCGCGCTTCGGCGGATGAACGCCCGGGAACGGGACGACCCAAAGCCCGCCTGGGAAGCTTGCGACGTAGCAGCACCCCTCCCCGACCGCCGCGGAGCTGATCGCCCCCGAAGGCCACGACTGACCCGCCTGCGGAACGCAGAAACGCGCGACCGCCTTTGGCTGCTCCGGCCGACTCACGTCCACGATGAAGAGGCCGTTGTGGCTGTCGCAGCAGAAGGCGAATCCGTTCGCCACGCGAACCGTCCAGAAATCGTGGTTGCGCGGCTTGAACACGGGGAAGTCGATGCGCGAGACGTGACTGGGCTTCGCCGGGTCCGCCAGATCAAAGATGTCAAGTCCGTGCCCGGCGCCGACAAGCGCCTCGTCCGTCCGGGACTCGCCGCCCGTCAGCGACTTGGCGCGGTGATTGCGGGCGTCGTGTCCGGTAGAGCAGTAAAGATGGCGCCCCGCTATCTCAAGTCCGTCGCCGAAGCCTCCGAGACCGATGTTGCCGATCACGCGAAACGCGCGCATGTCGTGCGCATCGAACACGGTCACTTTGCCGCCGCCCCACTCGCCCGAATAGAGATAGCCGTCGCGGTAGCGGTTGGACTGGGATTCGGACGTCTTGCGCATCGCGATGTGCCGCGGCCGGTCCGGATCGGACACGTCAACCGCCTCCACCCCGTAGATGCGCTCCGAAAGGAAGGCCGTCTTGCCCACGACGTCGATTCCCGTCGCGAACTCCACCGAATCGTAGAGCGAGCGCAGCTTCATGTTCCTTGGGTCGGAGACATCGACGATGCGCATGCCCGTTTCGCGGGAGACGACGTATGCAAAGCCGTCCGAGACGACAATCTGCCGGTTGTTGTCCATCCCGTCAAGGCTGCCGAGCAGGGTCGGGTTGGCAGGGTCCGACACGTCGAGCGCGTAGAGCGTCCCGCCGCCTATCGCATAGAGCGTCGTGCCATCGAGGCACAGCCCCATCATGTTTTCCGAAACCCCCCGGACCTTTCGGCACGAATCGAGCGGGATGTCCTTCCAGCTCCCCGCATCCGCCGCGCACGGCAGGTAGAGCAACACTGCGGAAATGGCCGCGATGATTGTCTGGGTTTTTTTTCGCATTGTCGATTGCGGAATTGAGCGATTGGGCCATTGAGCCATTGCACATTGCCCAATGGCTCAATGGATAATGGCTAATGGATATTTGCCAACGGCAAACTTTCCTACCTGAATGTCAGCACCGTGCATGGGTCGCGCCCATTCGTCACGCGAATGGATCCCGAACCGGCCGCGAAATAGGCCCCGACCGAGGCGTCGCCAGGGCCGTAGACCCCCACCGGCAGAGCCTTGACCGCGCCGTTCGCATCGAGATAGGAGGCCGAGCCGACTACCGCCGTCTGCCCGGACGGGATCGAAATCGCCCCGCCGAGGAGCGAGAGGTTCACATTGCGGTTCAGGGCCGTTGCGCTGGACACGGCGACCGTCCCGTTGGACACGACAAGCGCGGAACCTGCCTTGAACGCCGTCTCGTGGGTGAACGTCAGCGTCGCGTCGCCCTCCATCTGGATCGTCGCGTTCGTCGCGACGTATCCCTCGAAGCTGACGTCGGAAGCCTGGCTGACGCGGAGAACGCCGGGCGCGCCGGAGGAGCTGATGCGGCTCGTCTTCGGCGCAACGCCGCTCGTTCTCGCCGCGAAGCCCGCGATGTGCTGCGTCGTGCCGTTCAAGTCGAAATCCACCATGGGGGATTGGTAGTTCGGGAACGTCACCTTCGCCTGTCCGTTGCTCAAGGCGTAGTCGGTTCCAAAGGAAACGACGGCGGTGGCGTTTTGTCCATGGCGGAGGTTGAGGTTCGTTATGGCGTTGTCCGCGGCGTTGAACTCCAGCCGTATGGGGCTGTCCAGCTTCAATGAGAGCGGGAGCTGCGTGATTCGTCCGTCGAAGGCGATCGTTCCCGTGGGGGAGTCAGCGACGTTTTCCGTCGCACTGTCAAGCGAGACGACTGCTCTGCTGTTGTTGTTTCGCGTCCCGAAATCCATGTCGCCGCAAAGCCGAAGCACCGCATTGGTCCCCACATGGAACTCTGGAGGGAACGTGCCGTTTGTCGCGCCTAACTTAAACGGCGTGAACGCGCCGTTCATCACGTTCGTCGTGTTGTCTTCGGCATACACCTCCATCATGTAGTATTCGCCATACTCGACGGCCTTGGAGACGACGGCGTTGGCAAGGGTAAGCCTCGCAGGACGCGCTGAGTAGTTATGGCCTGCCCCCTGCGATTTGACATTAAGCGTCCCGTCAGGTCCGAACGGCTCGAATCCGACCGCGCGGACATGCGCCGTGCCGTATTCGCCGTCCGGCAACGCCGTCTCCTCGAAGACGATATCGCCCGCAAAGTCGCCTGCGCCCTCGGCCGTCTCCGCGCCGATGAACGTAATCACAGGATCGGCAATCGAACTCTGCCGGAAGGTCAACGTCGGCGTTGATGTGCCGTATTGCTTCAAGATGCCGGAGAGCGTGAAGGTCGTGTTCGTCTCCATCTGCCAAATCTGGTCCACGAGCGGCATGACGGAGGCCGAAACGGTGATGGCGCGTGCCGACGCCGCAGGCGCGTTCGAGATGCCACCCTCGCCGAGGGCGAGGACGCAATCGCCGGACGCGGAAAGGGCGAAGTCGCCGGCGCAGGCGAACGTCGCGCCGGAGAAGGTGGCGTTCGTGTTCACGACCGCCGCCGCGCCGGACGCGAAGACGACGAAAGGACTTTCGTCGCCGAAGTCCGGCATCTGGCCGCCCTGCCAGTTGGCGGCCGTGGTGAGGTTGTCGTCGGCACCGCCGCCAACCCACGTGTAGGTATCCTCGCCGCCGGGCTTGGTCGTGACGTAGAGTTTCCCCGCGCCGGTGATCGTCAGCCCCTTGTAGTTTCCTGCGGAGAAATCCTTCGCCGAAAGGTAGTGGTCGCCGACCTTGACCGTCTCGGCCGTCATGTCTCCGGCAAGATCCAGCGTCGCGCCGGATTCCGCCTCGATCGTCACGGTCGAGCCGAAAGGAACTTCCGCCGAGGACACCTTGAGCGTCGCGCCGTTCGCAACCGAAATCGCGGTCACGTTCGGGAACGAGCAGGAATCGCCAACCTCGAATGTGCCGCCCGAAACCGTGATCGTGCCGTGGATCGTGTTCTCGTGTCCCACGCACGTGTAGGTGTAGTCGCCGGTCGGATTCCAGACGAGCGACATCGCCTTCGACGCGCCGCCGTCCTTTAGACACCAGTCGTTCGTGCAGTTGTTCGTTCCAATCATGGTCACCGTCGCCGCCGCCTTCGCAGAGATGTAGTGGCGTCCGTCACTCGAAGCGAGTGAGCCGCCGGCGTAGGAGCCGGCCGGGTTCATCGAGATCGATTCGACCGTCTGGTCGGCGGCGATTTTGACGGAAAACGATTTCGTCAAATCTCCAGCGCGCGAATAAACTGTTGCTCCGCCAAGGGCGTCGGCGGCAGATGCCGTCAACGACCTGTCAGAGCTCGCGCCGCCGCCGACATCGATGACGCCGATGGAGTTGCCCGTATTGCCGAGCGTCCAGATTGGCGGCCAGTTGGCATTGCCGCTATGCTGGTATATGCCAAGCGCGGTGACCTTCCCGGTCACATTGATCGCCATTGCCCGTGATCCAAAGTGGCACGTTCCTTCGCCGCAATCGATGTCACCGCTGATCGTAAGTCCGACGGTTCCTGATGGAAAATCAGCATATCCTGATGGAAAGTCAGCACTGGCCGCCCAATCCAGTCCTCCGAAGTGGACGGAAAGGCCCCCCCCTGTGATTTTCCCCGACAGGGTGACGCCAAAGACCGTGACGGCGACGTTGTACTGCCGCTGCCCCGCGCTTCCAAGCGGTCCTTCGGACGGGTTCGTCCATGCGGAGGTATTGATTGGATAGGCAAACGTGCCTGCTGCATTGAACACGACGCACGTCACTTTGTTTGAGGTCATCGTCATCGGATCCTGCTGGCAGTCGCTGTTCACCTGGATCGCTCCGGTCGCCGCGCCGAAGGCGGTAAGGCTGCTCGCCATCAGGCGGCCCTGGTTGATCTCCGTCCCGCCCGTGTAGGTGTTGGAGCCGGAGAGGTCGAGCATGCCCGTGCCTTCCTTCACGAGCCTGATGTTGCCGGAGATCGCCCCGGCGTAGGCCATGTCGGTCGCGACATTGAACGTCAGCGTCGCCAGCGTGTCGGACGAGTTCTTCACGCCGTCGTAGTCGGCGAGCTCCGCGACGTCGGTCACGGTCCGGTCAACGCCATTGAGGTCGAGGTCCGCCGCCTGGACGGAACCGACGAAGCCGGCGGCCATTGCCGCGGCCAGGAACAGTCTTTTGGTGATGTGCATGGTGGATTCTCCCTTGACCCGGAAAAGGCATTTTTCCGGGTGACGCGGACAATGCTACCACATCTCCGCGAAATGAGATCGAATTTTTGGAAAAAAAATTACCAGGCTCCTACTGCCTCTCCTTGCGGAAGCGCAGGGCTCCCTCCGAGGTCTGTCCCCGTTGGCTCCCGCCGAGGTCTGTCCCCGTTGGCTCCCTCCGAGGTCTGTCCCCGTTGGATTCCGCCGAGGTCTGTCCCCGCTGCATTCATGGTCTGTCCCCGCTGGATTCATAGATACGGAAACGATCCGCAGAGGTCTGTCCCCACTAGCCCCTGCGCGAAACCGGCGTCACCATGCGGACGTGGCGGCGGAATCACGCACGGCGCGGTTGGTGATGCCGGCGCGGGGAGGCCATCCGCCGCGCGGATTCAGAACGCCAGCGCCAGCGACATTCCGGCGATGCGGAACTGCTTCCATTCGCCATCAGGCCGCTCGATGTCGCGATACTGCCAATAGACGAACATTGTGAGGTTTTCGGCGGGCTGGAGACGGACGCCTCCGCCAAGCCGCAGCTGGCAGAAGCGGTCGAATCCGGTGAAGCATTCGCGGCTCGCCAAGTAAATCTGCTCCGACAAATACGGCCGCGGCATCCACGGAACTTCCGGCACCGGCGGCGCGGTCAAGGAGCCGATGTTGCGGTAGAGCACCCAGTCGCGCTCGCCTTCGCGGAAGTAGAGGTTGAAGTGCTGCGCGTCGAAAACGGTCCAGCCGCCGAGCGTCCAGATCCCGTCGAAGGAAACGTGTTCCGTCGGGCGATCGGCGTGGTGCCAGGTCTTGCCGATTTTGTTCTGTCCCCAGGTGATGCCGGCGCCGACAAGCCAGTGTTCGGAAACGCGGTGCCGGAAACTCACGGCCTCTTCGTTGGCGAAGTGGTCGCCATGTTCGGTGTAGGTCGTGTTGGAGAAAAGGAGGCGGAGGGCGTCGGTCGCCTGCACCGCCGCGCTCTGCCCATACCACACCTGCTCCGCCAACGCGGCCGGGGCAATCATTGCAACGCCAAGAACGCAAAGGACGCGAAGAGGCGCATGGAGTTTTCTTTGCATGTGTAAGGTCTGTTGATGTCGGGAATTCTATAAATCCTTATAAGGGCAAATGATAATATTGCCAGAACGTTATTGCCAGAACGTTCCCCGTTTTCATGGAAATTGCACCTCGATGCCGGCCTTCACGCGGTCCTGTCGGCGCCGTTGGGGTCGAGGTCCGTCGCCTGGACGGAACACGCGAGGCCGACGGTCATTGCCGCGGCCAGGAACAGTCGTTCGGTGATGGGCATGGTGGATTCTCCATTGGCCCGGCAAAGGCATTTTGCCGGGTGACGCGGACAATTCTACCACTCTCCCGCTAAATGAAATCGAATTTTTGGAAAAAAGTTACCAGGCTCCTACCGCCTCTCCCTGCGGAAGCGCAGGGGGGACAGGCCCGTCCGCTTGCGGAAGAAGTGCCAGAAATCGCCGCCGGTGCGGAAGCCGCTGAGGGCGGCGACCACGGCGATTGTCTTGTCGGTGTGGACGAGCAGCTCCACGGCGCGCTCAAGGCGCACGTTCAGGATTTCATCCAGGGGCGGGTGTCCCATCGCCTCCCGGAAACGCAGGTCGAAGAGGCGGCGCGTGCCGGGAAAGCGCGCGGTGAGCGCCGCCGCCGTAAGCCCGTCGCACGCCTCGCGCCGGATCATGTCCATCGCTTCGAGGATGCGCGGCTCGCGCCGGCCATGGCCCCGCGTGGAC
>DJYI01000151.1 GCA_002448475.1 Verrucomicrobia bacterium UBA6982 | reverse complement strand
GGCGGCGTCCGATGCCACGGCCGCAATTTTCATAGCGCTCTTTGCGTTCCGTTGCATGGACAGTTTTTGGTCGCGACCGGTCAAAGGTGATCGTCCGATGCCACAGCCGCCATTTTCCTAGCGCTCTTTGCGTTCCGCTGCATGGACCGTTTTTGGTCACGCTCGGTCAAAAGCGATCGACTGCGATTTTCGCACGATAATTTTTACGCAACAGGCACGTTTCAAATTGAAATTATCGATACACTAAGTGGCGACGCCCATGGCAATAGTCATTCATGCCATGTTGCTCTAAAGGCAAAGCAATGAAAACAAAACATTACGCCCACGCATTCCTCTGCGTTCTCTTCTGCGCATTCGCCCTCCCCTCTCCCGCCGACACCGTCGCGTGGTGGCACTTCGACGAGGCCGATCCCGGCACCAAGGCCGGAGCGGTTGAAATCACGGACTCCGTTTCGGGCGCCGTCGCGGTGCCGGAAATCATAGAGCGCAATACGGTTCATGCGGCCGGAACTGCGGAATACGATGGCGCATCCTATGCTCCGGCATACGCAAGGCCTTTCGTCGGGCGCAAGGTGGTGGACCCGGTTTCGGGGGTGACGCATACCAACCGCTCGGCGATGAAGTTCACTACCGCTTCGGGCGGATCACAGTCCTGGGGTGCGTATTATGCCGGAAGTCTCAAGGTTTCAAACACACAGTCGCTTCTTGCGAATTGCAAAAGCCAGGTCACAATCGAGGCGTTCGTCTGCACGACCGGCGGTTTGAATTGCGCACAAAACTTCGCTCCCATCATTGCGTCGATGGACGACAAAAACTGGACGAATGAGCGCTGGGCGCTCTATCTGGACACGGAGACTTCGGGGCTCGGTCGTTTCGCTTTCCGCATCAACACCGGGAAAGGAGGAGTTGTCAGGTGGAAGACAAATGCTCCGGCGACCAAGTTCAACGACGGGGCGTGGCACCATCTCGCATACGTGTATGACGGAACGGCGGCCACCCCCAACGTCAAGCTTTACATCGACTACGTCCAGGTCGGACAAGACTTTACCAGTGACGACATCCTGTCATCCATTCCATACGGTGCCAACAACGACATCTATATCGGCGGATACGAAAACGAAGTGACGTCCAGCGGCGTCGTGCAGGGCTACCGCCGCTTCCCGGGCCTTATCGACGAGGTGCGCATTTCCAGCGAGGCGCTTGAGCCGGCGCAGTTCCTGCAGATGCGCCCGGCGGACGAAATCGAGAACGAACTGCTGCGCATCTCCTTCGACCCCGGCGAGTACGGTACGCTTTTCAACGACAAGAACATGTCGGACACGCTTGCGCCAGGCAATGACTACCAGCGTGCGCTGCTGAAAACGGGCAAGGCCGGCGGCGAGGTGCTGGCAGAATACGACGAATCGGACAAGCCCGCCGCGACCATGGCTTCCGGACTCTTCGCCGACGAGGCGGAAAACACGGCTTCGCTCTGCGTCACCACAAACGGATCGGCCAAGGGATATTACATCCAGGCCTCATCGTTCTCACCGCGCCTGGTCGGCGGCTCCTCGACAAACTACACGGTGGAGTGCTTCTTCAAGACGGCGGGACAGGTGCGCGGACCGACTTCCAACCGGCAGACACTTTTCCAGTGGGGATCCGACAAGGTTTTCGCGAAGGCGACCCTTTGCGCCGAAACGACGACCGGATCGATGGACACCGGAGACATGCTGTTCGTGTGCCGCAATTCCGCCGGAAATAACCAATACGTCTCGACGGTGGATCTCGGCGGCGTCGAGGCTGACGACGGCGCCTGGCACCACCTGGCGTTCGTCGTGGACAGCGATCGAAAAGAGTGGAGAGCGTATTTCGACTATGAACTCGTCGCGATCAAGACGTCGTTCGTCCCGGGTGTGACGGGCGGCTACTCGCTTTTCGTCGGCAGCGGATACGACAACAAGGCCGGCGAGCCCAACCAGTACTTCGACGGTCGGCTCGACGACCTGCGCGTGACAAAACGCGCCTTGCGCCCGGAAGAGTTCCAGACGACGCATTCGGTCGGCCGCTGCGCGCAGGCGACGCCTCTCCTGACGGCGCTTCTGGAGCAGAACTACGCTTTCGCCTGCGCCACCAACTCCCATTGGAGCCTCACCGGCTCCGGCGCTGCGCGCACGGAGGACGGCGCGGCCCCGGTCTTCGAGCAGGTGTCACGCGGGACGCTCCTTCTCGACGGCACCAACGGAACTGCTTCCGTCGCGAACGAATGGTCCGCCAAGATGGCGAAAAGCAACATCGTGTTCCCCGAATCCCGCCTCTACGAGCTGGACGAATACACGGTCGAGTTCTGGGCCAAGTTCGACGGAATCGTGGACGGAACCACGGAGCTTCCGGCCGGATCCACAGCGAAGACGTCCGGCCATGTCGGCGTCCTGCGCTTCGTGCAGGGCGACACGACGGATTTCGACTGGTACCTGTATCGCCACAAGGACAACGCAAGGTTTTTCCAGATGGCGGTGCGAGCCCCGAACGGCGGTGTGCCGACGGAAACGAACTACTTCGAATTCGACCTTGGCAGAGTCGTCGTGGACGGCAGGTGGCACCACTACGCCATCTCCGTCGCGCGGAACGCAGACAACAGCGAAGCGGCATTCACGCTCTACGCCGACTACGAACTGGTGGGTACCCATACCGTCGCCGGACTCTACGACCAGAAAACGTCCCACCGCCTGATGTTCTTTGAATCGACTGCGGCCGACAAGAACATCCTCGGCAACATCGACGCGGTGCGGTTCTGGCGCGGGACGCCCGATCCGTCGCAGTTCCTCGGGCGGGCTCACGCCCCGTTCGTGATGGTGGTCCGCTGACCGGAACCGGCCGGTCAGCGGCCCTTCAGGACAAAGCGCAAAAGATAGAAGCCCGAACGCTTCTGGATTTCCTCGTTAAGCCAGGCCGCTCCCTTGCGCTCGCACAGAGTCGGGAGCGGCGAGAAAAGATCCGTTCCGAGGCCAAGCCTGCTTCCGGGGATGTGGCAGCCGATGGCCGAAAGAACGGTAGGAAAGAGGTCCATCGGGGAAAACTCGCGATTTTTGCACCTTGAGACATCGAGCCCAGGCGCCGGATTGAGCAGGCAGTTATAGACGTGGCGAGACTCCAGCCCCCCGGCGCGCGTGCGCTGGAAGAAACCCGGATCCATGGCGAGATGGTCGCCGCAGACTAGGACGGTCGTGTCGGCCCAGAATGGCTGCGCGCGCAGCCATTCCAAGAAATCCGCCGCCTGGCGGCTGGCGCAGGCGAAGCAGTTCTGATACGGTTCGGCGAACTGATCTTCGCAAAGAGGGCAGCGAAAACCGTCCGGGGCATGGGTGTCGGCCGTGAGGACAGTGACGGCGAACGGCCCCGGCTCCGAGGCCATGCGTGAAATCTCGCGTCTGGCCCATTCGTATAGAATCGAATCCCGCATTCCCCACCATTCGCGAAACCCGGGCTGGATCACGCCGTCGCGTTCGGCGGCGAACACATCCAGCACACGTTCCACGCCATGCTGCCCGTAGAGTTTGTCCCTGCCTCCGAAGGAGGCATCCGATCCAACCATGAGCGCCTGCCTGTAGCCGGCGTCGCGAAGAATGTCGCCAAGCGCACGAACGCCCGGCAGAAAGTCGCGGTAGCGGTCGTAGGTGTTCACCTCCACCGGGATCGAAAGTGGAATTCCGGCCGTGAAGGCGGTCATCGCCCCGGTTGTCCATGCCGCGCCCTGAAAGAACGGCCAGCCGCCGACGCCGCCGTCGTGCGAGAAGTTCACGTTGTCGCGCGCGAGCTCGTAGAGTTCAGGCATTGCGCCGCGCTCCATCGCCCCGCCCTGTTCGCGCGAGAGGAGCGTCGTTTCGCACGATTCGATGTAGAGGCATATCAGATTGCGCCTGCGTTCCGGGAAAACCGGTTCGGCATCGCGCGGATCGACGTAGAAGTCCTCGTAGAGGGTCGAAGGCTTCGCGCGGCTCACGACCCATCGGTCGAGGCCGACGTTTCTGACCGCAACGGCGGAGAACACCGCAGACGTCAGAATGGCCGCGATCCATCCGGCCCGGCCAGCGCGGCACCGCCCGCCCGGCGCGGCCGCGGCGGCGACGATGCGCCGCGGGAGCTCCGAAAAACGCGGCGCAGAGCGCGACCCAGCATAGCGCGGTTCTAAGAACGACTTTGTGAAGAAAGCTGCGGAGCTGCCCCTCCTCGGCGGCGCGCGCGTGGAAGATCATCGTGTGGACCACCGAGTCAAAGCCGATCTCGCCGTAGCGGCGCAGATACCAGCGAGAGGCAAAATACGCGGCGGTTCCTGCAAGCAGAGCCACGACCGCCGCGGCCGACAGCACGATCTTCAGAATGCGTCTGGTGTTCATCGCCCAGCTTTTCGCCGCTCCCCCGCCCTACGGGGCGCCCTTGGCGGCCTTCCTGAAAGGCGACGCGAACGGCGGCGGCACGTATGGCGTACCGGGGCGCGCAAAGCGGCGGTGGAACGCGCGCGACGACTCCGGAAAGCGCGTCTCGTTTTTGCCGTCTGGCACGATCAGGTGGTCGCCGTCGTCGGCGCCGACGTCGAAGTAGCAGTGGAACATGACGTTGTTGGCCGGGTCGAGGATGAAGTCCGCCATGCGCTCGATGTAGAGCGGATCGTCGCCGCCGCCGTGGCCGTCGTCGCGATGGCACACGCCCCATTCGCACACGGCGAGAGGCTTGCCGCCGTGCCGCCGCGCGAAGGCGGGCCACCACGGCAGGCCGAAAGAGCTCTCGCTCCCGGTCTTGAGGTCCCACGCGCGCGTCTGGCGCGCCAGACGCTCCTCGGCTGTGGCGTCGGCCGGAATCGGATATGTGTCCGGCACCCAGGACTGGTCATACGCGTCAAGGCCGATCACGTCAACGACGTCGTCGCCGGGCCATGCCGCCTCGACCGGATACGCCCACCACGGCTCCATCGCCGGATTCCAGCAGAACAGGAACTGCTGCCCCTCGGCGCGGCGCATCGCCTCGACGGCGCGGCGGAAAAAGGCCGCGAAGTCGCGAGCCTCGGACTCGCTCTGAGCGCGATACGTGTACCAGCCGCCGTTGAACTCCCAGCCGAGGCGCACGATGGTGTCGGCCAGCCCCCACTTCACGAGATTGCGGCCGAGGGCCTCGAAATGCGAGTCGTATTCGCCGGCGGCGCCCTTGGCGAGCGAAACCGGCTCGCCGGCGCGCGGGCCGGACTTTGGACCGGAGCGGTCCCACGGCCCCACGAGCATCGGGACGCTCAGCACCAGCCGCCGCCCCGGCGCGTAGGTGCGCCACTTGCTCCACACGCCAAGCTGCCAGGCCTCGCCCTCGATCTTGTCCCAGCTCTCCTTGGGCATGAAGTCCTCGGCCCAGATTCCAGGCTCGCCAACCCAGGCACCCCACTGGTCGTAGAGACCCTTTTCGCAGCCGCCAGTGCCCCAGCGGTAGGTGGAGAGGTATGGCGGCGCGCCGGTCGCGGCAACCGCCGCCGCGACGAGGAGGGAGGTCAAGGGCGTTTTCATTTTCACGGCTTGTCGGCGAAATCCCGAGGCGTGGCGAAAGTCCAGCCGTCGGCGAGCAGTTGCTCCACGACTTTCTTAAACGCCGCCCAGCTTTGGTCGTTCCACATGTTGGGGTGTCCCTGAAGGACGGCGTAGTCGTCCAGACGGTGCTTCGAGTATCCCTCGGCGAACTTGTCGAAAGAAATCCGGCCAACTGAACTTTCGAGGTTGAACGAGCGTCGCAAAACGACCTTGCCGCCGTCGTCCCTGGGATTGCCATAGAGCCAGACGCGGATTTCGGGGCGTTCGGAAAGAACCGTCGATGTGTTGGCGTCCCACGAGTTGCCGGCCGTTCCTAGCGCGCACATCGAAAGGCCCGTCCTTTCGCGAAAAACGTCCTGGGACTTGGCGAGGTTCTCGCGCTGGTGCGCGAGTCCCGACCCCTTGAATTCGTCGATCTTCAACTTGCCGTCCATCGCGTGGTCCCAGCCGTGGTTCCAGAACTCGACACGCCCGCCGTTTTCCCGGGCGTTGCGCTTGAGCCAGTCCACATAATCGGCAGGAGCCGCCTCCAGAGATGAGACAATTACGCCGAATCCGGCCACGATGTCCTTTTCAGCAAGGAACTTGACTACGCGGTCGTAGCGGCGGTAGGAGCGGAGAGAGACATCGTCGAGCTTCAGCATGACGCGGCGCGGGCGGGCGCGGTCGGCAGCGGAGAGCGGGGCAAGCGCGACCGGCGGCGGTGGCGGCGGCGCATCGGGCGGGACAGGCGGCTCCCCTCCGAAGGCGGGCTGCGTCTCAGGCAGAGGCGGCAAAGAGTCCTTTGGCGCGCCGCCCCAGTTTTCAAGAGAAAGGGCGCGCACCTCAAACGCCTGGCAGCCGTAAGCCGGGTAGATGTGCAGGCGCAGTTCGCCGGCATCGCGATCCTTGTTGGCGCGACCGAGGAGCCGCACCCAACGCCATTCGCCTGTTGCCGGAATTTCGCCGCGGATGAGGCCGGCCCAGTCGCTGCCCTGGAGTTTCACCAGAATCTTCGGCTCCGTTCCGTAGCGCGAAACGCCGCGCACGGCGGCGGTCAGGGCGAGCAGGTCGCCCTGTCGCACCGGGGCGGCAGTCTCGACCGACGAGTCCTCCCCGTGCCAGACCGGATCCGCCGCTTTCGCGGTCAGCGCGACAACCCCATCGGGCACATCGCCCGAAGCGGGGAGGTGCTTGAACAAATCCGGCTTCTTCGCCGCAATCCGCTCCGCCGCGTCATTCGGGAGAAGCGGCACCGGCGCGCCAGCCGCCGCGCCTGTCGAGACCAGCGCGGCGGCGAACACAACAAGTGCGACCGCAGCGAAGGTGTCCGTAAATGCCGCACAAAGCGGCGCGGGCATGGACTGACGTAGCATCTAACGGAAAACCACGACGGTGGGCGACCCTCCAACCACAATGCACCCGGTTCCGGCGGTCGCGACTGCCGTGCCATCTTCGTTAAGCGATGCCGAAGCGTCCTCGAACCATGTCCAGCCGCGCGCAAGGGCGTCGGCCAGAGTGTAGGTGCCGCCACTTGCGAGCGAAGCGCCTGAGGCATCGACGATCTGATCGACCGTGAGCGTGTTGCCGTGGAGGTCGATGTGCGCCAGCGAGTTGGAAGCGGTCTGGACCTCGAGCGTGCCGAAGCGAAGATTCGCATTCACCCGGACACGCGCATTGTCGGAAGCTTTGAGCGTCGCGCCGGCGAAAGCGGCCTTGGCCGTGGCGGCGGCGTCATCCGCCGGAATCGGCGTGTAGGCGCGGATGTGCGCTGCATGCGCGTGGCCATTGCGAATGAGCAGCGTTTTCACCGAAGAAGATTCCATCCAGACGGTGCCGGCCGCACCTTCATAGTACGGCTGGTTGTTATACTGCCACTGGTCTGGCGAACGCGAACCGCTTGCCGAGGCATTTGCTGCGGATGCCGAATTGGCACCAGTCGCCACAAGCGAGACACGACCACCTGAATTGGCCGAGGCCGAACCGGAGCCGGACGAGCAAGTCGCATCGGACGTGAATGTGCCCGTGCCTGAAATTGACGCCGCGCGGATGTAGATCGAACCGCCGGAGCCGCCAGTTTTCGAGGTGGCGGATTGCCCATTGGCGGTGATTTCGCCATTGTTGACAAGTGCACCGCCCACGACAAGGTGAATAGCGCCGCCGCCAATGCCCCAGTCCGTGGCGGAGTCCGTGCCACTTGCCGCGCCTTTGCCCGTCGCGACCGGTTCGAGAATCGATCCATAAGGCAGATAGAGAGCGTCGGCGACAGCGGAATACATGTCGTTGGTGCGTGAAATAACGTAGCCGGCGTGAATGCCGCGCTTGCCTTCGTCCAATTGCGTCCAGAAACCGCGACCGCGTCCCTGAGCGGACACCTTGACCCCAGTTCCTACGGTGAAGTCGCCGCCAGCGGAAACGGCGATGCGGTACTTTTCGGCAGGTGCCGTCGAGGACGTCGAAGAGCGTCCCTGCGAGGGATGAACCCAAACACCGCCGAGTATTTGCACGTCGTTGGAAATCGTGAAGAGGTTGAATCCCTGGTCTCCGTCCGCCCCTTCGTATGTGATCGGGAAATTGACAAGTCCGTTATAGTCGGAGTTCTGCGTCCAGGAGGTGACGCTTCGTGTTGCCAAGGCGTCCCATGTGAGGTTGCGGCTGCTCCATGCGCCAAGAAGGATTTCGTCCTCTGCTGTCGGCGCATGGCCGAGACTCCAGTTCGAAGCGGCCGAGGCATTTCCGTCGTTTCGCGCGATCCACACGTTGTAGCCGTCCGGAACTGCATAATCGACTAGCGTGATCGAGGCCGTGCCGGCATTCTGGGAGACGCCGTAGAAAGCGCCAACGGAGAGTGTGAGCGTCAGCGTGGCGTCCGCTCGGAGAGTGATGTCGCTGAACGGCTCGGCGATGACCGTGGCGGTGGACGATCCCGCCTCGAACGTCGCAGTGCCGGAGAACGCCCTGTAGGAGACATTGGCCGTGGCGGTTTCGGAGGAAACGGAGTAGGAGACGGTCAGCGGCAGCGCCGCGTCGCCGGGGCGGGAAAGCGTGAACGAACCGGAAACGAGCCCTTGTTCGTAGGCATCGGCGCCGGCTGCGGCGGAAACGTCACCAACGAGGAAAACATCAGCCGCAGGACGGGATACAACCGCGCCGGACGGGGCGGTTGCGCGGACGGAGGCGGAATACGTAGCGTTGGCCACGGAGTTGTCGGTTGTCCATGAGACATTGTAGGCCGTCGCCCCTTCCGCCGCAGTCCAGGTCGTTGAGTATTTGACAGTGTCCCCAAGAAGGACATCAATGTCGTATTGGTTTCCGGCGACTCCGGAAACGGTCGCGGAGATTGTGTAGGTGCCGTCGCCGTTGCGGACGACTGTCGGAGCGGCTGAGATTTCCGCAATGTCCGCAGCCGCATTCTCGACGGATCCAAATGAAACGTAGCCCGAAGTCACAACCTGTGCGTATTCGGCCTTGAGATACTCGTCGGACGGAACGCCGTTGTAGATGCGGATTTCATCCATGTAGCCGGTGAACGGGCCATACTCGTTGCCGCTGTCCGGAGAGTAGTTTCCGGCGGAAATGCCAGCGTGAGACGTGGGGGCGTCCAATGTCGAGGACGAAGTTGTCCCGTTTACATAAACCGTTCCGGCAGTGCCGTCGAACGAACACGCCATGTGTGTCCAATTCATCGAGCCGACAGTGCTGTATCCACCCGTCCACGAGAGGGTCTTGCTGTTTCCGTCCCCTCGAAGCATTATTCTGGCGCCACTTTTGATGACCATGAATTCAAACCCCTTTTTCTCTGCGGCTTCCTTGCTGGAGAAAAGGCGGAAGTCAGGTTGATCGGCAGCGGATTTCACCCATGCGGAAACGGCGAACCGAGAAATTGAAGTCAGGTCGGAGAGGGGACTGTCGGAGACCGTTCCCAGCGGAATTTTGATCTTCTTCGGGGAAGTGCCAGTCGTGCGGTTGTTGTACCACGCCGACCCAAGGTGTTCGGCACGGGCATTTGAAACCGTGAACCCATCGGCGCTCGGCGTGGCAAGGCGCCCGTAATAAGTTGAATCGGCTGAGGAGTGGTTTGCGTCATACTGGTTCCCGTGCCAGACGCCGACGTAGTTCGACCAGACGTTTGTCGGGTCATTGGCGTCAGGCACGGCGCTGCCATAGCGGACGGTGATGACGTCGCCTTTCTCAAGGCTCGGCACCTTGACCCAGACGAGCGATTCGCCGGCTGAATTCCAGGTGTCAACATCGTATGGAAGCGGAGTTCCGGAGGAATCTTCAAAATAGAGGTCGGATCCGTCGTTGGACTGAAAATCAACGTAGGCGAACCCACTTATCGACGACTCCGAGAGGCGGACGAGAAGGGGGAAGTCCGTGAGCGTGACGTTTTCCGGGACGCCGGCGGCGGTGATGTCCAGTTTCTTGGCATACGTCGCCGCGCCTGCGGTTCCGCATGCAAGAAGTGTCGCCGCAGATAGCGCTGCGGCTATGAATTTGCGTGTTGGTTTCATGAGTTTGCTCTCCGTTCTCTTGGGTTGTTGGGTTAGTTTTCCAGATCTCTGCGCTGCCAGACGCGGAACCAGTCTATCTGAAATTCATCGGGTAGTTCGTCGTCGTCGAGCGGCTCGTTGGCCCAGCCGCCGGAGACCATGTAGAAGAAAATGTGGGCCGGCACGTCGGAGACGCGCTCCGACTCCCAGCGGGCCAGTTCGACGCCGTTGCCGTAGATGGCCCAGACTCCGGGCAGCCACAGCATTCCGACGGTGACGAAGCCCTCGTCGTCCGCCGGGACGTAGAGGCTGGTGGAGCCGATGGCCCGGTGCTCCTTGCCGTAGCCGTCCCAGTGGCACGCGGCGTTGAAGCGATGCGGGCCCCACGCGGTGAGATGCTCCATGATGTCGAACTCCATGCCGCCCCTGTGCGTGTCGTTGCGCATCCAGCGCTCCGCGCCGCCGGAAGGCCCGCGATCCGGCATGGTCCAGAAGGCCGGCCAGAGCCCCGGCTTCGTCGGCAGCTTCATCCGCGCCTCGAAATAGCCGTAGCGCTGCGTCCACTTGCCATAGGAGTCGAGGATGCCGCAGGCGTAGTCCGTTTCGCCAAGCGATGGATCGTCGTTCTTGTGGCCGCGCTTCTTTTCGTAGCGCAGGACGGCGCAGCCGTCGCGGAAGAGGATGTTATCCCGCGTGAAGTGAGTCCGCTTGTCCCAGTAGTTGGCGCTGTAAGGGCTCCAGATCGACTCGTCGAGCTTCCTGGAGTCGAACTCCTCGGCGAGGGTCCGCCGCCAGTCACCCGGAACGGGCGGGCGCTTTCCGAGCCACGCGGGAATGTCGGCGCGCACATTCTCCGCCCTGACCGACACGACCTCGTATTCGCCCTGCTGCTCCAGAGCGCCGAACCACACGGTCTTCACGCGGTGGCTCTCGAACTTCGTGCCGCCGGTCGGCTTGACGTCCTTGCCGTCGCCGACGCAACGCCACGGCTCGGCCGGGACGAAAAACGCCTCCACGACGCTGGTCGCGCCCGGGGCGACAGGGGCGGCGGCAACGCCCGACACGCGCCCGCCGCTCGAATCGACGGAGATTTTCGGCGTGACCTGAACGGTCCCGACATTGCGAACAGTCGCCGTCACCTTGAGCCAGTCGCCCAGATTCCACCAGCCGGACTTGGGGCCGATCTTGGCCGCCCCGCCCTGCTTCGAGAGCGTAACGCGCAGCGGCGCGCCCGGCAGGACTCCGCCAGCGGGCTTCACCACGACGCGCGACGGATCGACTGGCGGCTTCTCGCCGGCCGCGCCGGCCGCCAGAACGTCGCCGACGACAAGCGTGCGCGCCTCGGCGCTCTTGCCGTTGAGGAATATCTTCACCGCCACTACTTTGGACGGATCGAGCGCGTAGCCTTTTTTGAAACCGTGCTGGTAGCCGAAGATCACCCTGCCGACCTTGGTCTCGCCGGGCTTGAGATAGACATTCTCGGAATTCCACGGGGAGGCGCGCCAGTCGCCGCCGTTGTCAACGCGCAGCCCGACGGACAGCGGCTTACCGCCAGGATTCGTCAGGGTCGCCTCGACGTGCCCCCACGGGGAAAGGTCCCACGCGCCCGAGCGCGGCGACACCGAGAGACCCGGCCACGCGGCGTCGCCGGCGGCGAACGCCACCTCGATCGCGCCGCCGGCCGCATTCCACGAAACGCCAGCGTCGCAGACGACATTCGGAGCCGCCGCCTCCGACGCCGACCAGAGAAACTTCGGCGCGATTGCGGAATCCGCCGCGGACGCCTGAAACGCCAGCGCCGCGAAGGCCGCGCCCAGGATTGCCGATGCAATGCCGTCGTGTGTAGTCTGTCGCATGGATGTCATGGCGCGGAAATGCGCCGGGGGAAAGTTTGGAGTTGGAGTTGAATCGCCGTTCCGAACGCCCTAGGCGGGAACCGGACACGCGCTGACGCAATTGATAATAGCCGCCGCCCGAACCAGTTGTCAAGCAAAATGTTCGATCATGTATAATACATCTCAAATTCAGTCTTGACATGTGCAGTTCATCGCGCTAGGTTTCGCGCTGCCCCTACGCCACGGACGGCTGACGTCCATGACACGCGAAGCGGAGATCAAGAATTCAGAAATCGCTTCGGGACGGGAGGGGGCCGAAACGAATTCACGATGAGAAATTCGCACCACACAGCACCATACGCCGCATTGGCCGAACGGCTCCGGGCTCGCATCCGCGAGGAAAAAACGAAACCGGGCAGCTGGTTCGGCACCGAGGTGAACATCGCGGCCGAAAGCGGAGTGTCGCGCATGACCGCGCGCAGGGCGGTGCAGACGCTGGTTGACGAGGGTCTGCTGGAGCGCCGTCCCGGACTTGGAGTATTCGTCAGCTCGGAAGGTTCGTCGGTGCGGCGCGTCCGCTTCGTGGCGGGCAACCTTCTCTGGCAGCCCGCGGTCGTGGTCTCGCAGGCGCTCAAAGAGGGAGCCGAGGAATCGCAATTGCACGTCTCGGTGTTCGACGGGCGCGGCGACGTCGCGGCCGTGGTCGCCGAATTGCGCTCGCTTCCGGCGTCGGGCGTCGCCGGAGCCGTGGTGATGACGCGCCACAATCCCGATTTCTACCGCGTCCTGAGCGAATTCGTCGCGGTCGATTTCCCGTTCGTGGTGGTTGGCGAGACGCTTTCGGAGCTTCCCGCGCCGTCAGTCGCCGCGGACAACCGGACCGGCGGCCGCCTCGCCGCCGAGGCGCTCATCGCCGCCGGGCATCGCGATCTCGCATTCCTGGGAGACCGCGCGGACATGTCGCGGCTGCGGACGCTCGGCGCGATCGACGCGTGCGTGAAGGCGAGAATCCCGCCGCCGCGCGACCTCACGTCGGACGACGCCCGGTTCGGCAACTGGGAGCCGTTCATCGTGCCGCTTTTGCGCGACGCGATCCGCGCGAAGGAGCGGCCGACCGGGTTCCTTTGCAGCTGCGACGCCGTTGCGCGCATCGCCCTCAAAACGCTTCGCGAAGAGGGACTCGACGTTCCGCGGGACGCAAGCCTGGTGGGATTCGACGACGATCCGATTTCCGAGTGGATCACGCCGCCGCTCACGACGATCCGCCTGGATTTCCGGGAAATCGGGCGCTGCGCACTGGAACTGCTGAAGCGCCAGATCGAGAGACACGCGGCGGGCGGAGTCGCCAACATGCCGTCTCCCACGCTCTGCCCAGTCACCATAGTCCAACGCGAATCAATCGCACCGCCGAAAAGCAAATAAATGAAGAAACTCGCAATGTCCATAGCCATGTCAGCCACCGTCGCCATGGGCGGCATAGAAGACCGAACAGAAGCCCGCGCCTTCACCGGAGCCGGAGGCAAGACGCTCCTCTACCGCTGGGCGGAGAAGAAGCCATCCGACGGCGCCAAGGTCCCGCTCGTCCTCTTTTTCCACGGTGCGGGCGAGCGCGGCGACGACAACAAGGCGCAGCTGCGCCACGGCGTCGCCGACATCGTGGCCTGGCTCGACGCCCACGAGGCCGGCTTCAAGTTCGTCGCAGGTCAGGTGCCGGCCGGAAAGCGCTGGGTCGAAGTGGACTGGGCGGCGAACTCGCATTCAATGCCGGCCGAGCCGTCGGAAACAATGGGACTGGCCATCGAACTCATGGACGCGCTCCTCGCCGATCCGACGATCGACACGAACCGCGTCTATGCGACTGGAATCTCGATGGGCGGCTACGGGACGTGGGACATCGTCTGCCGCCGCCCGGAGGTCTTCGCGGCAGCCCTCCCCATCTGCGGCGGCGCGGACGTGACGCAGGCGGCGCGGATCGCGAACATTCCGATCTGGGCGTTCCACGGCAGCAAGGACACCGCGGTGCCAGTCATCCGCAGCCGCAGCATGCTGAGCGCCCTGTGGGCCGCCGGATCCGACGCGCACTACCGCGAATACCCCGACGCCACGCACGACGTCTGGACTCGCACCTACCGGGACGGCGAAGTGCTTTCCTGGTTCTTCGCGCAGACAAAGGACGGCGGCTGAAAACCGCTAAACCTCAAGGACGAGCTTGCCGCGATTTTCTCCGGCCTGCATCGTGCGGTGCGCCTCGGCGGCCTCGCGCAGCGGATATTTCGCGTGTATCTGCGGAGCGATGGCGCCGCTTTCGAAGACAGGCCAGACGTCGCGGACTAGTCCTGCGAGGATCTGCGACTTTTCGGCGCTCGTGCGTGAGCGTAGCGTCGAGCCGATGACGCGCAGGTTCTTGCGCCAGAGCTGGTTCACGTCGAGCGTGGTCTCCGGCCCCGCCATCGAGGCAAGGGATATCCAGCGGCCGCGGTAGGGCATGGTGGCTATGCACTTGCCCATGAGCGGGCCGCCCACCGGATCGATCGCGACGTTCGGCGGGTTGGCTTCGAGAGTCTTCACGAGGTCGTCCTTGAAGCGGTTCGAGACGACGTCGGCGCCAAGCGAACGGCAGAACTCGCCGTTTTCGTCAGACGCCACCTGCGCGACGACCTTCGCTCCGAACACGTGCTTCGCGAGCTGGATGCAGGCTACGCCGAGGCCGCCCTCGCCGCCGTTGATGAAGAACGTCTCTCCCCTCTGGATTTCGCCGACGATGCGGAGGTTGAGATACGCCGTGGCGTAAACTTCGGGGAGAGCGGCGGCCTGCGCGAAGGAAAATCCCTTCGGCAGGGGCATGCACATCCCTTCGGGCACGACGACTCGCTCCGCGTAGCCGCCGCCGCCAAGCAGCGCACACACGGAGTCGCCGGGCTTGAAGCGGCCGCCTTCGGGGGCTTCGAGCACGACGCCGGCGCATTCGAGGCCAGGCCAGAGCGGCCATTCCGGCGGCGGCGCGTAGATGCCGGCGCGCTGCATGAGGTCGGCGCGGTTCACGGCGCACGCCTTCACGGAGAGCTTCACGTCGAATTCCGCGTGGCGCTCCGGTTCCGGGACGTCGGCCCACAGGAGGTCGCCGGCCGGGGTGATGGTCATTGCTTTCATTGTTGTCTTGTCGTTTGTTTTGGATGATCAGCGGGAGATGCAAAGCCGGCCGCCGTCCACGACGTGGTTCGAGCCGGTGACGAAGGCGCCTTTTTCCGACGCCAGGTAGAGGATGAAGTCCACGACTTCCGAAGGTTCGGCGGCGCGGCCAAGAAGCGTTTTCATGCCCGCCATGCCGGGGCGCGTGAGAACCGGTCCCGGGGAAACGCAGAACGCCCGCACCCCGTGCGGCGCGCCGTCCTTGGCCAGGCTTTTCACGAAGTTGAAGAGCCCGCTCTTCGCCGTGCCGTACATCGCGCCGTTGCCGTCGCCCTCGAAGCCGGTCACGGACCCGAGGAGGCAGATGACGCCGCCCTTTTGCGCGACCATGGCCTGGAGGCAGGCCCGCGCCATGTAGATGGGGCCGCGCAGATTGACGTCGAGTCCCCAGTCGATCACTTCCCGGGGCTGTTCGTGGAACGGGACGTGGCTGTTGCAGACGCGCGCTTCGTTTCCGCCCGCGAAGTTGAAGAGCAGGTCGATGCGGCCGAAGCGGTCCAGCGCGAGCGCGGCGGCCTTCTGCGCGTCGGCCCAGTCGCGGACGTCGCACGGGCAGGGCGCCGCGACGCCGCCCTCGCGGGCCACGGCGGAGTCCCCGGCGATGGCCGCCGCCTCGCGCTCCAGCGCCTCGGCGTTCACGTCGCACATGACGACCTTCGCGCCAGCGGCGGCGAGTTCTTTCGATGCGAGAAGCCCCATTCCGGAGGCCGCGCCGGTCACGACGGCGACTTTTCCCTCGTAGTGCAGTTCGATTGTCTTCATGGCATTGAGAATCTGAGGTTTTCGAACACGCCTTTCATGTTGGCGAGCGGAGGCTGCGGCATCGGGAACGCGCCGCGCTTGTCGAGCGTGGCGAACGTGAGCGCGATTCCGAGTCGCGGCGCAATCATCCGGTGCAGGTCGCCGAACGCCCCGGAAACGAGGTGCACGAACGGCGTCTTGAGCTCGCGGCGGCAGAGCATCGTCGCGCGGAGCGCGTCGAGAAACTCCTCCTCCGTGTCTGCCTTCTGGACCAGTTTCACGATGTCCGCGCCTCGTTTCTCGAAGTCCTTGAGCTGCGCCAGCACCTCTTTCGGCGGCAGGGCGACGAGCGGATGCGACGAAACGATCGCCTGTGCTCCGGCGGCGTGGATTTGTGCAATCAGGCGCTTCTGTTTCGCGATGGCGGCAGGCTTGCGCGACCATTCGCGGGGCGAAGGGTCGTAGAGGTCTCCCATGACGTCGATGCAGGCGGCCCCGGCGTCGAGCGCGGCGAAGAGCGTCTTCGTGCGCGCGGCATCGTCAGTGCCGTCCAGGATGTCGCTGCGGTAGAGGCAGCACATCGTGGGCAGGGGCGAGGCATCGATGAGGGCGCGCAGCTTCGCCACCGAACGCTCGTCGCGCGGAAGGTTGCGCAGTTCGACGCACACGCCGTCCGCTCCGGCGAACCATGCGGCGCGGGCCTGCTGCGAGAGCGAGTCGATGGACGCGTCGCAGAAAATCGCAGTGAACAGCGGCGCCCTTTCCAGGGGAAAACGTTTTCTCATTCTGAGGTGTGGGGGATTGACTGTCTGATTGTCCGGAATCGTGCCGGCGCGGCCGCGGGCGGCGCTTTCGTCCGGCGTTCGTTCGGGGCAATCATACCCGAAACCGTCGGAAACAAGAATGCCAAATCCATCCGCCGACTTGTGTTTTTCTGGATTTTTTTCGTGCTAATTGTGAACATTTGCCAATTGCCAATTGTGAACAATTGTCATTTGAGGATTTGTGAACATTTGCCAATTGCCAATTGTGAACAATTGTCCTCTGCGGCTCTGCGAGTGGCGCGCATTTGCCTTTTGCGGGCGCCATCGCTAGACTTGCGGCGAACTGCAATGGATGTGAAATTCGGCAATGAACGCTGCAAGTGAAGGCGCTTCGGCCCTGACGGACTGCTCGGGAGGGCGCGCCGCCGGCGCGACGCGCGGCGACGGCGCGCTGGCGGCTCGCCTGTCCGGGATGCGGCTTGAGGTCGGCCCCGCGCATTCCGGCGAATGGGCGGGAAGCTGGAGCAGCCGGTTTCCCGTCGCCCGCCTATTCTACGTTCTCGCCACGGGGCCGGACGTCGGCCTGCTTTCCGATTCGCAGACGCAGACTCCGCTGCTTCCGGGCCGTTGGGCGCTGCTGCCGCCCGGACGCCGAATCCGCCATGTCCAGCCAGCCGGCATCGACGTGGTGTCCGTGCATTTCAGGCTGGTGACGGGCGACGGTCTGGAGGCCCTTGGCGAATGCGGCCTCTGCGGCGGCGTCGCGCCTGACTGGCGCGACGCGTTCCTGGAACTCGAACGATGCCAGGCGAAAGCCGAGGCACCGCCGCTCGGCCTGGCCTGCCGCGTCGAGGGCTGCATCTGGGAGGCGATTGCAGCGCTCTGCGAACGCGACGGCGACCTGATCGCGGCCCGGCTCTCCGGCGCGGAGCTGTTCGCGCCTCTAGTCGAAGCCGTGGCCCGCTCTCCGGAGCGCGATTTCTCGGTGCGGGACATGGCGCGGATCATGCGGATGGGAGAATCGGCGTTCGCCAAGAATTTCGTCGGCGCGATGGGGGAGTCGCCCAGGCGCTGGTTCAACGGCCGGAGGGCGCATGCCGCCGCCCTTGCCTTGCTGGAGGGGCTGTCCGTCTCCGCCGTCGCGGAAAAGTTCGGCTTCTGCGACGAATACTACTTTTCGCGTTTCTTCAAGCGGCATTTCGGGCAGTCCCCCTCCAATTGGCGCCGCCGCCATCTGTGATGCGCCGCCAGCAGGCCAGTTTCCCCACCTGCGGCTCAGCGTTGAAACAAACTTCGCGGACGTTGCGAACGAGGGAGATACAGGGACGCAGGGACACTGGGACGCAGGGACGCTGGGACGCAGGGACACAGGGACGCATGGACACAGGGACGCAGGGACACTGGGACACTGGGACACTGGGACACAGGGACGCAGGGACTCAGGGACGCTGGGACAGTAGAACTCCGATTAGCCTTATGCTCCGCTAACGCCCCGCCGCATCGCGGCTCGCCGGGACGGCTCGCCCCACCCCGGCGGCCCCAAGGACGTTGCGCGACGCATGGCTGAAAAATACGTTTCACCGTAGTTGACGAATTCTTCGTTTCACCGTAGTTGACGAGTTATGTGTTTCACCGTAGTTGACGAATTCTCCAATAGCGGGCACATGGGGGTACGGTGTCCCGCCGCGCCTGGACCGATGATGCGGCGCGGCAGGAGGCCGCACCACCCATCTTCGCGGGCTGGAAGCCCGCGCTCCCCCAGGAAGCTCCCAGGCGCGGCGCGGCCGGAGACGCCCTATCTTCGCGGGCTGGAAGCCCGCGCTCCCAGGCTCGGCGCGGCAGGAGACGCCCCATCTTCGCGGGCTGGAAGCCCGCGCTCCCAGGAAGCTCACAGGCGCGGCGCGGGTCTTGCGCATGGCGGGGCGTTTTGATACTTTTCGCCGCATGCAGATGGCGACGCCGGAAATGGCGTCGCATGACTTTCCGCCGAAGCCGATGACGATGACGGAAATGGCGACGCATGGAGGAACAAAAAAATGACTCTCGTAGAGGAAGCTCTTACACAGACAACTGACACAAAGGCGTGCGAAATCGGTCCCGGTGCCGTGGCGGCCGCCGCTCCTATGTTCAAAGACCTGTTTCCAGAGGCCAGAAGCGCGATTATTGTGGACGACCCCTCTACCAAGAGCGTCGCGGGCGACGCAGTCGCGGCGGCGCTCAAGGCGGCAGGCGTGGCGGTGTCGGAACACGTCATCAATCCCGACGGCTCATGGTTCCACGCCACCTACGACAAGGTCGAGGAGGTTCGCGACGCGATCGCGGCGTCAGGCGGCGCCGCGCCCGTGGCCGTCGGATCGGGGACGATAAACGACCTTGTCAAGCGCGCCTCGGAGGAACTTGGCATTCGCTACATCGTCGTCGGCACCGCCGCGTCGATGGACGGATACACCGCAGCCGGCGCCGCCATTACAAAGGACGGCATGAAGCAGACGCTCGGATGCAGGGCGCCGTTGGGTTGCGTCGTCGATAGCGCGATCGCCGCGCGCGCGCCGCGCGAGATGACGGCTAGCGGCTACGCCGATCTCATCGCGAAGATTCCGGCCGGCGCCGACTGGATAATAGCCGACCTCGTCGGGTCCGAGGCCATCCACCCTCTGGCGTGGAAACTCGTGCAGGGGCCGCTGCGCGACACGCTCGCGAATCCCGCAGGATGCGCCTCGGGCGACGAACGCGAGATCCGCAAGCTCTGCGAGGGGCTCGTCATGAGCGGCTTCGCGATGCAGGCCATGGTCTCCTCCCGTCCCGCCAGCGGAACGGAGCACCAGATTTCGCACTACTGGGACATGGAGGATCTTTGCGTTGACGGGCGTCCGGTGTCCCACGGCTTCAAGGTCGGCGTCGGGACCGTAGCCTCGACGGCCACGCTGGAGTTCCTGCTGGAACATGATCTCTCGCGGCTCGACGTGGAGGCGAAAGTCGCCGCGTGGTGGCCGGACTTCGAGTCAGTCAAAGCGACTTTCCCGTCCGTTTTTCCCGGGCGTCCGGCGCACGTGCGCCGCGCCGAGCTGGAATTCGCGAAGAAGTTCCCCACGCGAGAGGCGCTGCGACGCGAACTTTCCATTGTCCGCGACAACTGGGGAGATCTTTCATCAAAGCTCCGCGCGCAGCTCATGCCGCTTGCCGAGGTGCGAGAGAAGCTCCGCGCCGTCGGCGCGCCGTCGGACGCCCGCGAAATAGGAGTCTCCGTAGCGCGTTTCCGCGAGACGTTCGCAGGAGTTCCGTTCATGCGGGCGCGCTACTTCGGGGCAGATCTCGTGCAGCGCGTCGGACTCATGCCGGCGCTGCTTGACCACCTCTTCGGCGAAGGCGGCGTTCTCGCCTGATCCTACGCGAATCCGCGCTGCGCGAAATCAATCCAGCGGTCCCAATCGGACGAAAGTATCGTGTGGGGGCCTCTGTGGATGTGGTATGCGACTCCGTCGCCGAAAACGGGGACATCCGGGGCCGGGAAGAATGCGGAATCCGGGATTCCGACGCGCCCGGCAGCGCGCCAGGCCGGCGAAGCGGTCTTGGCCGCAAGCCACTCTCCGGGCTGCCCTGCCCATGGGTCCAGAGTCGCGGACGAGACGTAGAGGAGGCGCGGGGCCACAAGTGAAAGCAACTGATTCTGGTCGAATGGCAGCCGTTGCGTCTCCATTCCGGCGAATGACGCGAAGTTCCCGCAAAACCAGTGGGGAAACGCATTTACGAGCGATCCAATGCTTTCCGAGGCGGGAAGACAAGCCCGGTTCAACTTGGCGCCACCGCAGCCAGAGCAGTTGGAGACGGCCATCGCGAAACGCTCGTCGCTCGCGGCGCACCACAAAGCCGTCTTGCCGCCGCGCGAGTGTCCGGCGACCATGACGCGGCGCGCGTCGATTCCCGGTTCGGTCTCGATCCAGTCCATGGCGCGGCTGGCGCACCACGCCCATGCGGCAAGAGTGCCCCAGGCGTCCGGCGTCTTTCCTTCTCCGGGGCGAAGGAAGAGCGACTGCAGGCAGCCGTCAAAGCCGTCGGCGTTGTCCGGCACCACAGAACCGACATGGAACGCCAGCGCGGCCCAGCCACGCGCGACTATGCGTTCGGCGTCCCAAAACGGCGTCCGACGCGCGCGCTCCGGATCCATGTTCTCAGCAGGGTCGCGGTTGCAGAGCAGGAGCGCGGCCGGAACCGGGCGCGAAGGCGACGCCACGGCGGGGATGAAGGCAAGCAGGTCGAATCCACCCTCTCCACCGGGACCGGAATATCCGATGCGAATCATTCTGCGGATGGCGCTACCGCCCATCGCGGGAACAGCGGGGGCAATCTCAGCAAACCGGGGCCTGACCAGGCGCGCCGCCTCGGGGACGCGCCCGAAGACATTTCGCTCAAAGAAATCCAACGTTTCGACGCGCGACCGAAGCGGAGGCACGGGAGGAAGGGCAAATTCCGGATTCTGGAGAGCGGCGATTTCCGCGCACGGATGCATGGCACCGGGGAGCCTGTCCTCCACCGCAAGCCGCAGGAAGCGCCGAACCATGTCGTGATGCGACTCGCAAGTGAACACGTTGCGCATCTCCAAAAACGGGCGCGAGTCTCCGAGCGGGACCTCCCAGCTGTTGGCGTGGCGCGGGCCAAACAGCTCGCGCGGGAGCGCCCCGGCGGACATGGACAGGTAAAAACGCCCTCGGTCGGCACTCCAGGCATCGAAAAGGGCATCCAGACGGGCGTCGTCGTCGAGCGGCGCGCAGACGCGCTCAAGATAGTCGAGGAACGCATCGCGTGACGGGCCTTCAAGCCGGCGGACCTCGTCGTTGGAGCTCTCGACCGGCAGGAGTTCCAGCGCAAACGGACCGTTGTCGTCGAAGAGGACCTTGGCGACATATCCGAAACGCCAGAGCGGCGGACGGCTTGCCGGCGCGGGACCGCCGCCGGACGGGAACCAGAGATTGCCCGGACTGTAGATGATCGGGACCGAGCCGCACCACTGCACGCCCTGCGGGCAGTGAGTGTGGCAGTTCACGACCATTGCCGCACCGGCGCCTGCGAAGTCTCGGCAAAGGTCGCGGATGCGCGGGGACGGAAACGGGAAGTGCTCGTGCCCGCCGTGCAGGACGACGATCGGGATCAACCCGTCCGCCGCCGCGCGCGACACCGCCGCGATGTCAAGACGCGGTCTCTGCGGCGCGACTCCGGGCGCGTCCCTCTCCGCAACACCGAACTCGAACTCCGCGAAATTGAACACCGCGACGCGAAACCCATTTCTGACGATTTCCAGCGGCTTTGCGGCCTCGTCCAGATTTGCGCCCGCGCCGACAGCGGCGAAGCCGCGACTCCGCAGCTCCCGAACGGTTCGGAGAACCGCGGCGGGGCCATGGTCTCCGACATGGTTGTTTGCGAGAAGCGCCACGTCGAACAGTCCGCGAAGCGCCTCCACGGTTTCCGGCGCGGAGGCGAGATTGGGGCCCGTCTTCGGAATTGGAGAAGCGTCGGAGACGAGAGGGGTCTCAAACTGGACCATTCTCAGATCCGCGTCGGAGAGAAACTCGGAGAGCGGCGACAGGACCTCGCCCAGCCGCCCGGCCGCGGCCAATTCCGCGCCACGCGGTCCGGGGCAGAAGTCTCCGCCAACCGCGACGCGCAGACGAACATTGGAAACTGGATTTCTTGACTGAAGTTGCATGGACTGGCCTAGGTTCATCGGAATGGACGCAGCGTCAGCGGCGACCACGACATTGTTTTGGAGTTTATCAAACGCGCGGCGGCGCCTCTTTTTGCGCGAGCGCCTGAATTGACGCCGCCGGGGCGTGAACGCGCAGGATCCGCGCTCCGGCGGCGACGGCGGCGGAGCAGAAAAGGGCTGTGGCGCGGTCCGAGTCGCCATGGGCTTCAGGATACATCGCCGCAAGAAAATGCTTGCGGGACGGACCGACAAGGACCGGCAGATTTCCCGCCTCGCGCACTATTGTCGGCAGAAAGCGGAGGACTTCGGCATTGTCGGCTCCCTTGAGGCCGAAACCGAAACCCGGGTCAAGGCAAAGCGCATCGACGGCCACGCCGTCCATGAGAGCCGCTTCGCGCGCCTCGAACAGTCCGCGCGCCACCCACCGGCCGAGCGAACCGGGGGCGGCGGCGCGCGGTCTGGCGCCCACGTGTTCGCGCCAGCCGTTCATCAGAACAAGGCCGCAGCCAGCGCGGCGGACAACGGCGGCCATGTCCGGGTCCTCAAGGGATGAAACGTCGTTCACAATGTCCGCGCCGGCGGCCAGCGCGTCGGCGGCGACGGACGCCTTGCGCGTATCGACCGAGATGGCGACATCGGGAAACGCGGCGCGAATGGCGCGCAGCGCGGGGACAAGCCGCCGCCGCTCCTCCCCCGCCTCCACCGGAGAAAAGCCGGGGCGAGTGGATTCCGCGCCAACGTCGAGGATGTCGGCTCCGTCTTCGAGAAGTTTGGCCGCCCAGAGCGCGGCGGCATTGGGAGAGCAATGCCGACCGCCGTCGGAAAACGAATCCGGCGTCACATTCACTATGCCCATCAGGGCGGGGCGGCCCGCCGCCGCCGCGCGCGGGCAGAAGCGCTCGAAAAACGGCTTCATGGCTGTTTCGCGGAAAATCGTGGATCGACCGGACGGACACGGTCCGCGACAAGGGCGAGGCCCACGCGAAAGGCAAAATACGGAAGCGACGCCGCCCGAACGTGCGAGCGACCGGACTGACGAGGCAGCACGCGGATCGGGGCCTCCGTCATCGAGTAGCCTTGTCGGCGCAGCAGCGCCATGGCCTCCGGTTCCGGGTATTCGCCAGGGTAGCGGAAGCAGAAATAACGAAGGAGGCGCTTCGAGACGCACCACATTCCCGTCGATGGATCGGTTATGGGCGACTGGCAAATGACCGACAGAAACACGGCAAGCGCCTTGTTTCCGAACCGACGCGCCGCAGTGGAGCCGACCTCGAAAGACGACTCGGGAAGGAAGCGCGAGCCGGACACGAAATCGACCCCGGTCGCCTCCATGCGGCGCAGCAGGACACTGATTTCCGAGGCAAGGTGCTGGCCATCGGCGTCCATGCGCGCCACGACATCGCATCCAAGGGCGCTGGCGCGGCGGAGGCCAGTCTGCACGGCTGGGCCGACTCCGAGGTTGCACGGCAGATCAATCACCTCGGCGCCGGCGGCGCGGGCGCGCGCGGCAGTGCCGTCCGCGGAGCCGTCGGAAACGACTATGACCGCGGCGTCCGGGTGCGCGGCTAGGCATTGGCCAACCACGGCGCCAACGGTCGCCTCCTCGTCGAAGGCCGGAATTACGATGCCGAGTCTTTTCACGGTCAATGGATTGGCGGCGGCGTTGTCGTGGCTTGTCGAGGCGGATTGAACGGGCGGGCGAAGCGGGTAGGACTTCAGTCGGCAAGGGCGATCCTAATGTCTCTGACCGACGGCCCGGCGGCGGCGCGAAGGCGCGGCAGGAGCGTCATGCGGGCGTTGCGCCTCAGCTCGGCGAACCACGCCCCGCCGCGAACCATGACGGTTAGCACGCCGTCGGAGAGAGTTCCAGGAACGGCGTGGCGCGCTATTTCGGAGCCGACGATCTTGCTCCAGTCGCGCTGAAGGAGAATCTCGGCCGGGGCCGACTCGGGGAGCTTGAGCGCCTTTATCACCCGGCGCACTGCGACGGACGCCGGCTCACCGTCCCGGAACGGTGGCGGAGGCCAGTCATCGGAAACGCGCATGAACGCGCGTCGCTCGCGGAGCGCGTCGCTCGAAATGCCCAGCCGCGCGGCGGCCCTGCGTGTCTGCGCTCTCGACTGGAACACCGGCCTTCTACTCCATGTTTTCGAGTCGGGTGCGACCGCGTCCGGAAGCGATCTGCCCGACAACGACCGGTCGGGCCCTTGCCGCCTCAAGCGCTTCCATGGTCCGGGCGAGGTCGCGCGGCGCGACGCATATCACGTATCCGACGCCCATGTTGAACACGCGATACATTTCAAGCGGGTCGATGTCGCCGGTTTCGCGGAAGAATCTGAAAATCGGAGGAACCTTCCAGGCCGAACAGTCGAACACGGCGTCCACGCCTTTTGGAAGCATGCGCGGAACGTTGTCCACAAGGCCGCCGCCGGTGATATGCGCCATGCCGCGAATGCGAACACCGACGCCGCGCACCGCCAGCACGGGCTTCAGGAACGAGCCGTGAACCGCAAGAAGGGCCTTTTGGAAAGTCGTCCTAGTCCCCGGCACGAGATCCGAGAGCTTCTTGCCGGCGGTCTCGAAAACCAGCTTTCTGGCGAGAGAATAGCCGTTCGTCTGCAAGCCGGTGGAAGGCAGCCCGACGAGCATGTCGCCCTCGCGGATGTCCTCGCCGGTCACCAAGTCCCTGCGCGAGACTTCGCCGACGATGGTGCCGCAAACGTCGTATTCGCCGTCGGCCGGGTAGAGACCCGGCATTTCGGCGGTTTCGCCGCCGAGCAGCGCCAGACCATTGCGGCGGCAGCCGCGGCAGAAGCCGGAAATCACCTCCGCGAACACCCTGGCGTCCAGTTTTGCGGTGCCAAGGTAGTCAAGGAAGAACAGCGGGGTGGCTCCCTGAGTGAGAATGTCGTTGACGCAGTGGTTCACGAGATCCTCGCCGACAGTGTCATGCACGCCCGCCATGTGGGCGACCTTGAGCTTGGTTCCTACGCCGTCCGTGGAGGCGACGAGGATCCTGTCGGCACCCGGGGAGCGGAACAGCCCGCCGAAACGACCGATGTCCGAAAGCACCGAGGGGGTCTTGGTGCTCCTGACATCGGCCTTGATGCGGGCGAGGCCGCGCTCCATTTCGTCGATGTCCACGCCTGCGGCGGCGTAGGCCGACTGTTTCCTTTCCGGGGCTTTCTTCTTCTGCATCTTTGATGGTGGAGATGGTTGGGGAGAGGGGGACTTCACCGCCGTCACGCGGCGGGACGGAGAATCGACTTCGTTCCCGCGAATTCCTTTCAGCCGACAATTTCGCCGCGGACATCGCCGAAGGCGGCGGCAGCGTTGCATTCGTCGGTGTCGATGTGCATGGCGAGGGCGAAATTGTCGGAGACGCGCACGACGACGTCGCCGAACACGAGGGAGCGCCCCTGTCCGGCATCGACCTTGACGGAAACGACTTGGCCGTTGGCGACGTTGAAGGCGGCGGCGTCCGCCGGTGTCATGTGGATGTGGCGCTTGGCGATGATGCAGCCCTCCGCGATTTCGAGTTCGCCGGCGGGACCGACGAGCTTGATTCCAGGGGTGCCGGCGACATCGCCGCTTTCACGCACAGGAACGCCCTTGAGGCCGAGCGCGCGGGCATCGGAGAAGGAGAGTTCGACCTGGCATGCCTTGCGGATCGGGCCAAGGACGCTGACCATGAGCTCGCCCTTGGGGCCGACGAGCTTGATTTTCTCGTTGGCGCTGGCGAACTGGCCCGGCTGGGAAAGCATTTTCTTGGGTTCGAGCGAGACGCCGGGGCCGTAGAGGGCCTCGACGGCCTCGCTGGTGAGGTGGATGTGGCGGGCGGAGGTTTCGACGATGAAGTTCATTGCGTGGATTTGGAATTTGAGATTTGAGATTTTTGGATCGAAGATTTGAGATTGACTATTTCGTGACCACCTGGTAGGTCTCCCGGGCGATCATGAGCTCCTCGTCGGTCGGAACGATGATCGCGGCGACCTTCGAACCGGGCCTTGAGAGGTAGCACGGGCCGCGGCGAGTGGCGTTGGCCTCCTCGTCGAAATCCACGCCGAGGCAGCCCAGGCGCGAAAGCACCTTGGCGCGCGCCGCGGCGGAGTTTTCGCCGATTCCACCGGTGAACACGATGGCGTCCGCGCCGCCGACGAGCGTGAAGTAGCCGCCGATGTATTGAACGATGCGATGCGCCCACATGTCGAGAGCGAGCGCCGCGGACGCATTGCCGTCCTGCGCGGCGTTCACGATGTCGCGCATGTCGCCGGAACCGATTCCGCCAACGCCGAGCAGCCCGGACTTCTTGTTGAGGAGGTTGTCGATCTCGTCGGCGGACATGCCCTTGCGCACAAGTTCCAGGACGACCGCCGGGTCAAGATCTCCGGAACGGGTGCCCATGACAACGCCGGCCAGAGGAGTCAGGCCCATCGTCGTGTCGAACACCTTGCCGTTCTTGATCGCGGCGAGGGAGGAACCGTTGCCGAGGTGGCAGGTCACGAGATTCGTCTCCTCGGGCTTCTTTCCGAGAAACTCCGCGGCGGCGAGCGTCACGAAGTGGTGGGAAGTGCCGTGGAAGCCGTATTTGCGGATGCCGTATTTGGCGCGGAACTCGTCGGGAATGGCGTAGCGTGCGGCGCAGTCCGGCATCGTCTGGTGGAAGGCCGTGTCGAACACCGCCACGTTTGGAATGCCGGGGAATATCTTCTGGCAGGCCTCGATGCCGCCGATGTTCGGCGGCATGTGGAGCGGGCCGAACGGAACGAGAGTCTTCACGCGCTCGAGATTCTCGGGCGTCATGAGCGTGGCGTCCCTGAACAGGTCCGCGCCATGCAGCACGCGATGCCCGATGGCGTCAACCTCGTCGAGCGACTTGAGGACGCCGGTGCGGCCGTCGGTGAGCGCCTCGCAGACGAGGCGGAGCGCGGCGGCGTGGTCGGGAGCCGAAACGGGACGCTCGGACTTGGGTTCGTCGCCACGGCGGTAAACCATGTTGGCGCTGGCGGAGCCGATGCGCTCGACGAGCCCGTTCGCGAGACGCCTTTCACCGTCGATGCGATATAGCGTGAACTTGAGAGACGAAGAGCCGGAGTTTACGACGAGTATGTTTTCGATTGCGCTCATTTCTGGAATCGTTGTTTTAGAATTTTGCAGATGGTGCCCGGCGAGTGGGCGGGAAAAGCTTTTACTTAGGCGCGCGGCAGCCGAGGACGCGACACTAGAGCGCGCGCCACGCGATGTCGGAGCGGTAGGACGCCCCGTCGAACTTGATCTTGACGACAGTGCGGTAGGCCGCGGCGACGGCCGAGCGGACGTCGGCGCCGAGAGCGGTGACGCCGAAGACTCTTCCGCCGTCCGTGACAACCAGACCGCCCCTGCGCGCCGTGCCGGCGTGAAACACGACGGCGTCCGGCTGCGCGGCCGCCTCGTCAAGACCTTCGACGACAACGCCCTTTGGATATTTGCCGGGATAGCCGCCGGAGACCATGACGACGCAGACTGCGGGACGCGGATCCCACGACACGAGCGAAGCGTCGAGCACGCCGTCGCGGCATGCGCGCAGCGCCGGCAGGAGCGGGGAGGCCAGACGCGGCAGAATGGCCTGCGTCTCCGGATCGCCGAAGCGGCAATTGAACTCCAGGACCTTCGGCCCGGACTTGGTGAGCATCAGCCCGGCGTAAAGAACGCCCTTGTATGCGATGCCGCGGCGCGAGAGCTCCTCCACCACGGGGCGGAGAATCTGCGACTGGACCACGGCCAGCATGTCCGGAGTGACCGCCGGGGCCGGGGAATACGCCCCCATGCCGCCGGTGTTCGGCCCCTTGTCGCCGTCCAGAAGGCGCTTGTGGTCCTGCGCCGACGCGAGAGGAACGACCGTCTTGCCGTCAACGAAAGCGAGAATCGACGCCTCCTCGCCGTCCAGATACTGCTCGACAAGCACTTCGGACGCGGCCGCGCCGAACTTGTTCTCCGAGAACAGGTCGCGCAGCGCGGCTTCCACCTGGGCGGCGTCCATGCAGACCATGACGCCCTTGCCGGCCGCAAGGCCGTCGGCCTTCAGCACCACGGGAACCCCGAGGCGCGCCACGGCCTCGCGCGCGGCAGCCTCGTCGCGCACGACAACAGCCTCGGCGGTCGGGACCTGCGCGGCGGCCATGATCTCCTTGGCGAACGCCTTGCTACCCTCCATGCGGGCGGCGGCCCTGACGGGGCCGAACGTCGGGAATCCCGCGGCCTCGAACGCGTCCACCAGACCGGCGCAGAGCGGGGCTTCGGGACCAACGACCGTGAAGTCCGGAGCGTTTTCGCGAGCCCAGGCGAGCAGAGCGGGGATGTCGGAGGCGTCAATCTGGAGGTTCCGGGCGATCGCCGCCGTGCCGGCGTTGCCCGGCGCGCAGAAAAGTTCGACAGACGGATCGTCCTTCAGGAGTTTCCAGGCGATTGCGTGTTCGCGGCCGCCGTTGCCGACGAGAAGGATTTTCATTTGACTGTTTGCTTTGTTGCGTTATGCGTTTATGAGGCTCACTTGGCCTGAATGTAGAGAACCTGGCCTGCGCGGAGCTTCGAGGCGTCCTTTATGCCATTGTCCTTCATGATCGTCTGCACGGAAACGCCAAAGGCGGCAGCGATCTGCGAGAGCGTCTGCCCCGGCTCGACAGTCCATTCGTAGAACTCGCCGGCGCGAGGCGGACCCGAGCGGCTTTTCCCGGAGCCGCCGCCGGAAGAGCCGCCCGATGAAGACGGGGCTGATCTGACGGCATCCCGGATGGCCTTGTTCGTGCGCTGCTCCGAGGCCGCGAGCGCCTTGTTGACATCCGCGACGATGGCCTGATGCTCGGAGGAGAGCGCGGAGGAGATCGTCCCCGGAACTTTCGCCACGGAAGACTCCAGCGCGGCCACGCGGCGCTCCAGCGCCGCCATGTCCGAGCGCATCGCGATGGCGTCCTGCCCGCGGGCGTTGGCAGCGCGTTCGTTCTCGGCCGAGCGGGCGGAGACGGAGCTCACGCTCATTCCGACGCCCTCGAGCT
Organism: Verrucomicrobia bacterium UBA6982; assembly: GCA_002448475.1. Classification (GTDB taxonomy): domain Bacteria; phylum Verrucomicrobiota; class Kiritimatiellia; order RFP12; family UBA3636; genus UBA3636. Next base: position 10,545 of record DJYI01000151.1, on the reverse strand, counting down.
CGGCCTGCATCGAGCGCAGCTGGCGCTGCAGTTCGGCATTGTTGGTTTCGAGCTGGCGCATCCGCAGCTCCTGCGGAGTCGGGCCGGAGGGGCGGCGCCCGAACCGGACGGCGCCGGACTGGTCCGTGTAGCAGCCCGCCGCGAGCGCCGCCGCAGCGAGCGCCGCCACCGCGCTACGCATTGCCGGAGGCCGCCTTCTGGGCCTCGTAGATGCGCTGAACGCGGTCCGAAACGTCCTTGTATGTGACGTCCGCGCGGTAGATTTCCTTGAAATACTTCGACGCCTCGTCGAGCTTGCCCTCCTGCTCGTTGATTTCCGCGAGCAGGTAGTAAACGTCCATCTTCTGGCGATCCATGGCCGGAAGCTGCTCCAGCGCGCCCGTGAGCTGCTCCACGGCCATGTCGAGCATCCCCTTCTGGCGGAAGCACTGGGCCATGAGGTAAAGCGACATCACGCGGTCCTTTGGAGAGCGCTGCGAAATCTGGAACTGCTGGATCGCCTCGTCCGGGTAGCCGTATTTCCAATACTGCTCGCCAAGCTGGTAGCGCAGGTGCTGGTCGTTGGGGTAGCGCTGGACGCGTTCGGCGATGTCGTCGAACACATACTGGTCGCGCTCCGCCTGCTTGGCGGCGGCCCCCTCCTCGTCGCCGGCCTCGCGGAGGGCGGCGATTTCCGTGTCGAGCTGCTCGGTGCGCACGTCGGCGTAGCGCAGGTCGAGCGCGGGGTCCTGGCCGACGATCGCGCGCGCTCGGTCGATCGCGTCGAGCGCGCTCTGGTGGTCCTTCTGCTGAAGGTAGAGATTGACGAGCGCAAGGTAGTAGTTGACGTTCTTGGGCTCCTTCTCGATCTTGCGGAGAGTCTCGGCGATGAGCGCGCCGGCGTCCTGCGCGGTTTTGACGGACTTGTTGGCGGCGTCGAGCTTCTCGACCTCCTTTTCGTCCTTCAGGGCCTTGCGGTAGTCGCCGGCCTTGGCGGCGGTCTCCCATTGACCGCTCGTGGCGAGGGCCTCGGCGTTCTTGAGAAGCTTTGCGATTTCGGCGTCGGCCGGCTTGGCGCGATGGACGCGCTCAAAGCACTCGCGAGCCTTCTGGTAGTCCTTTGTCTGGAAATAGAGCCGGCCCAGCGTGGCGATGGCGTCGGTGTCGCCGGCGGGGATGTGCTCGCGCGCCAGCTCCATCGTCATGAGCCCGGCCGGCGAACGGCCGGCCTGAATCGCGGTTTCGGCGAAAAGCTTGACGAGATGGACGTTCAGGGGGTCGTTCTTCAGGAGGTTTTCGCACTCCATCAGCGCCTCGGCCACCTTGTCCTTCTTGAGCAGGCCCTGGATCTTCATGCGCTGGAGCGACGCCGAGATGCCGGAGAAGGGGGAAGCTGAAACCTTGCCGCCGTGCTTGCGCAGATAGCGGGCGATTTCGGCCTTGCGCAGGTCGGTGCGGGCCTGGAGAAACCACGGGCAGGCGGCCACGCAGCGCAACATCATGTCGATCGCAAGATCCGGACTGCGCTCCAGCGTGGCCTGGGCCTTGATGTGGAGATTGCGGATGTTCTGCGGAATCGGCTTGTCGGATTCCTGTTCCGGTGTCGGGGTCGCGGATGCGTCGGCCATGTCTATGGTTTCCTGTTGGTATTTGCCCGGGCCTGGGCGCCCGGATCGGCTTGACAGCCGTATTGATTGAATCTTTAGAAAAAGGCGCCGCCCGCTCGGGCGGCGCCGGGAGCGCGGAAGCGGCCGCTACCAGCGAGTGCCGCCCGGAGGCGGCCCGCGGCGCGGGGGCCGGTCGGTTCGTGGCTGCGATTCGTTTACACGAAGCGCGCGCCCTCCGACCTCGGAACCGTTGATCGCGGCGATCGCCGCGTTAGCCTCCGCACGGTCGGGCATTTCGACGAATCCGAAGCCCTTGGAGCGGTCGGTGACGCGGTCCTTGACCACGCGGGCGGCGGTGACATTGCCGTATCGCGCGAAGAGTTCGCGCAACTCGGCGTCGGTCGTCGCGTAGGCAAGATTGCCGACGTAGATGTCCATGGTATTGTTGTTTCCTGTTGTTTGGCCCCTCGGACGGGGCAGTCGCCTCCGGCTTTGGAAGGCGGCACCGACAATAATACTTTCCGCGCCTCCGTGCAAGCAGTATTTTTTTCGGCACCGGCCCGGAGTCCTCCCGAAGGGCGCGTTGCGGCAAGCGCGGCTGTCTGCTATGATCCGTCCCTGCAACGCCCCGACGCACCGGCTTGCTCCGTCGCACATGGCCCGCATAGACTGGAATCTTCGTTCGCGCTCCCGCTCGTGTCTGCGCTGTTCGCGTCCGTTCGAGGACGGCGAGCGCGTCCATTCCGCCGTCCTCGCCGCCGATTCGGATCTCGCGCGCGAGCTTTTCGCCGAGGCCTTCGCCGCCGAGGAGGCGGCGAAGGCGGCGGGGCAGCCAGTAAAGGCGCGCCCGGAGTATCTTCGGGCGGACTTCTGCGCCTCCTGCCGAAAGTCATTGGGCAGCGAGCCGTGGATCAGCGTCTGGACGTCCGTCTTCACCCCACCGCCGGCCGCGCCGGAGGATCCGGTCAAAAAGGCGTCTCCGGAGGACCTTCTTCGCGAACTGCTCGAAGGTCCGGAGCCGGAGAACCACGTGGCGGCGATCTACCTCCTGGCCGTCTTCCTCGAGCGCAAGCGCATCCTGGTGGAGCGCGCGGTCCGTCCCGCGCCCGACGGCACTTCGGTTCACATCTACGAGCACCGCCGCTCCGGCGACATTCTGCTTGTGGCCGATCCGCATCTGGCCGATTCCGAAATCGCCGACGCGCAGAAGGAGATCGAACTGCTGCTGGGTCTTCGCGAAGCCGAGGCCGCCGCGGCAAAGACGGCGCAGGCTCAGGCGCAGGCTGCGGAAACGCAGACGACTGCGGCGCAGGCGGGCGAGGCGCAGGGCGCGGGAGACAAGGCTCCAGAAAAGCCGGATGCCGCGCCGCCAGAGGCGGACGCGGCATCGCGGACTGCGGAGCAGTAGCCGCCGCGCAACGGGCCAACGCCGCGCGGCGGGCCTGGCGGGCGATCAGAACTGACGGCTCACGGAGAAGGCGAAGGCGTGCGAGAAGCCGCCGGTGTAGCGACCGGAGAACACGCCCTCGGCGGGGCGTCCGGCAAAGCGCATGTCGTTGATCTTCTCGAAGAAATACATTCCGTCCACGGCCCAGAGTCCGCGCTCCCACGAGAGACCGAAGGCGTAGATTTCGCGCGTGTCGGCGGGGACGATGTAGTCGGCGTGCTTGCGGTTGATCGGAGAGTCGTCCCACGTGAACGAGGCCGCGGCCTTCCATTCGTCGGTGAGCTTGTAGGAGGCTCCCGTCGAGAAGCGCCAGACATCGTTCCAGTCCTTTTCGGCACCGAGAGTGCCGTGACCGGGCAGGAACGGAACGTCCTCGTGGATTTCGAGCTTGTCCCAGCTGGCCCAGCCGGAGCGCGTCACGTTGAAGCCGATCGAGAGGCGGTCGGTGGCATCCACGACGATCGCGCCCATCCAGTATTCCGGCTCAGTGATCTTGCCGTGCGCCTTGGTGTCGCCGAAGAATCCGGGATAGGCGGCGCGAATGGGGGTCGGCACGTCGTAGCGGACGTGGCCCTTCGCCTTCGCCGTGATTTCGCTGTGGTAGGAAAGTCCGATGTGCAGCCAGTCAAGCGGATCGATCCGGAAGCCCAGATCCCAGCCCATGGCGCAGTCGTCGGTGCCGTGGATGCGCTGATGCACGTCGAACGGCGAGGGCGAGGGGTCGTTGTAGCGGCGCAGACCGGCAATCCCCGCCGCGTCGATGTCCTGCTCAAGCACGATGTCGAAATACTGGAACGTCACGCCGGCGCCGACGGCGAGCCAGTCCGTGGCCTGCCATGCGAGAGTTGGCGACACGTCGTATGTCGCGAAATCGACCTTTGTCGAATTGTAGCGGCCGAACCAGCCGGCCGGGAATTCGTCGCCAAGTCCGATGCGGGAGAAGAGGCCCACGCCGAGCGTCAGGTCGTCGGCAATCGCGTTGGCGACGTAGAAGTGCGGGATCGCGAACCACTTCTTCTTGCCCTCCGTGCGATACTTTTCGCCGGTGTATGGGCTGGTCCCCTCGATCTTGAGGTGCGGGCGAGTGAAAAAGGACCCGGCCTGCACCACGGTGCCGGTTGTGGCGCCCGCGAGCGTGGCGGGGTTGTAATACATGTCGCCGACGCGACCGCCGACGGCGATGGACGCGGCGGCGTCCGCGCAGCCAGTTGTGTCGCCCTGGAACAGGGAGAAGCCGGACGCCGAAGCGGCCGCCGCGGCGCCAATCGAGGCGGCTGAGGAGATGAAAGAGGAGAGCTTCATTTTTTTGCCTGAGTTGTTTCTGTGGGTGGTTCTGGACGCACGGCAGGTGTGTGTTTTGCAATGCGCCTTTCCGCGGCGATCTGATGCGAGGCGCGGCAGGTGCGCGGCGGCGGGGGGCGGAGGATGCCAGTTTTGTTTCAAAAAATCAAGCGATTTTTTTGAAACAAAATTTATTGGAGACGCGGGGGCACAGGGACGCTGGGACTCAGGGACACAGGGACGCAGAGACGCTGGGACGCGGGGGCACTTGGACGCAGGGAAGGTCGAAATCCGATTTGCTGAAGGAGCCGCTAATACTCCGCTACATCGCGGCGCGCAATCGGGTGGGGCGAGCCGCCTGAAACGGCGCGTCTGAAGGCCGCCCCCCAATGTCAGTATCGCGGGCAGGAAGCCCGCGCTCCCAGGGCGGCGGCGCGCAATCGGGTGGGGCGAGCCGCCTGAAACGGCGCGTCTGAAGGCCGCCCCCCAATGTCAGTATCGCGGGCAGGAAGCCCGCGCTCCCAGGGCGGCGGCGCGCTCGGCGAGCGCGTCATCAACGGCGAGGGGTGTAATTCTCAGTTTTTCTCAAATTTATTTCATGATTTCTCATTCTCGGTATTGATTCAAGTCGGGCCGGGCTGTATTGTCGGCGGCGTTCGGAACGATTTTTCCGCCAATCAACAACACCACACAGCCAACATGAAGATCAAACCCGACAGTTACATGTTCGAGATGATCCGGACGGAACTCACGGACGCCGTGGGCGACGCCAATGTCGACGTCAAGTTCGCCGACAAGTTCGGTCACTCGATTGACTACTACTGGATCCCGGAAATGTGGCACGACCGCGGCCGGCCGTGCCCGCAGGCCGACTTCATCGTGCACCCGGGAAGCACCGAGGAGGTCTCCCGCGTGATGAAGATCGCGAGCCAGTACAAGATCCCTGTCGTTCCGTGGGGCGGCGGCTCCGGCTCGCAGGGCGGCGCGCTGCCGGTCTTCGGCGGCATCGTCCTGGACATGAAGCGCATGAACAAGTACTACGGCGTTGACCGCGACAGCTACACCGTGCGCTGCCAGACGGGCATCATCGCGCGCCACCTCGAATGGAACTGCAACAAGGAGGGCTTCTCGACGATGCACCTCCCCGCCTCGATCGCCTGCGCCACGATCGGCGGCTTCCTCGCGCACCGAGGAACCGGAGTCCTCTCGACCAAGTACGGCAAGATCGAGGACATGGTGATGTCGCTCGAGGTCGTCACCCCGAAGGGCGAAATCATCCGCACCCTCCCAGTCCCGCGCCACGCCTCCGGCCCGGACCTCACGATGCTCTTCCTCGGCAGCGAGGGCACGCTCGGCGTCATCACGGAAGTGACGCTCAAGGTCCACCCGCAGCCCGAGTCGCGCCAGTTCCGCGCATACATCTTCCCGGACTTCCACACCGCAATGCAGGCCGGTGCCTCGCTCATGCGCTCGCGCCTCGGCCCCTGCGCCATGCGCCTCTACGACGAGACGGAGACCAAGACCCACGTCTCGAAGGTCTTCGGAATCGACCTCGACAAGGGCGCGTATCTCGTCTTCGGCTTCGACGGCCGCAAGGACATCGTGAACCTCCAGATGAAGCACGCCCGCGAGATCATGGAAGGCCAGTTCCACGGCAAGGACCTCGGCGCCAAGGGCGGCGAATGGTGGTGGGAGAACAAGTACAAGTTCTTCTACCCCGGCTACATGTTCCACGTCCCGCAGGCGTTCGGCACGCTCGACACCGTGGCGGACTTCGCCCACATCGAGAAGGTCTACTGGGCAATGAAGAACGTCGTGAACAAGGAGTTCCCCGACGCCCGCTTCATCGGCCACTTCTCGCACTGGTACGAATGGGGCTGCATGCTCTACGCGCGCTTCATCTTCCCCGGCGACAAGGTGCCGCCGGATCCGCGCGAGGCGGCGGCTCTCTACAACGCCGTCTGGGACAAGGCCATCCGCGCCGCCATCGCCAACGGCGGCGTGATCAACGAGCACCACGGCGTCGGCCTCAAGCTCGGGCGCTACGTCAAGGACCTCTACGGCTCCGCCATGCCCGTCCTACAGGGCATCAAGAAACAACTCGACCCCGACGGCATCATGAACCCCGGAAAACTCGGACTGTAATCCAAGCGAGACCTTTGCCATGAACATCTCCAAATACGAAGAAGCCATCCAGAACTGCCGGTTCTGCTTCATGTGCCGGCACCTCTCCGCGATCGGGAACGTCCGCTTCACCGAGGCGGACACCCCGCGCGTCCGCGCCGCCATGCTCTACGGCCTGCGCACTGGCACCAATTCGTTCGACGACGAGGACTTCGTGGACGCCCTCTACCGCCAGGACCTCTCCGCCTGCTGCGTCCACCACTGCGTGAACCACTTCGACGAAAACGGCCTCGCCCTCGCGGCGCGCGCCGACGTCGTCGAGGCCGGCAAGGCCCCGGAGGCCGTGAAGGCGCTCGCGGCCGAATTCTCCGCGTCGGCCTCGTGGAAGGCCGCCGGCAAGGGAGACGTAGCCTGGTTCCTGGACGGGACCACCGCGGGCGACAAGGACGCCGTCGCCGCCGCGAAGAAGCTCTTCGCCGCCGCAAATGTCGCGCCGAAGACCATCACCGGCGGCTGCATCGGAAAGGCGCTCAAGCTGCTCGGCTTCCTGCCGGAGGCTAAGGCCGCCGCAGAAAAGTTCGCCGCATTCCTCGCCGCGGAGGGCGTGAAGACGCTCGTCGTCTCGAATCCGGCGGCCTACGACGCGCTGACGCGCGACTACGCGGACTTCGGAGTGAAGCTTCCGTGCAAGGTCCTGCACGTTTCGCAGTGGATTCTCCAGGCCAAGCTCAAGTTCGCGAAGAAGCCCGCGGCTCCGGTCTATCCGCTCGCCGACGACTTCCTTCGCAACTACGACGGCATCGATGCCCCGGAAAAGCTGCTCAAGGCGCTTAAGGCCGAATGCCGCCCCTTCGGAACCAACGACGAGGAGACGTACAACTGCGGCGAGGGCGCCGTCGTGCTCGACAGGCTCCACCCCGAGCTCGTCGAGGCGCTGGCGAAATACGTCGCCGCGCGCGCCGACAATCCGGAAAAGGACACGCTTGCCGTCGCCTCCGTTTACGTCAAGCGCGCGCTCGCGAAGGCCGGTCTCAAGGCAGTCACGCTCGAAGAGCTCGCCGCCTCCTGCCTGTAGCCCGCTCCCGCGTCTTTCGCGGCGCCAAGCCGCGAAAGACGCTCCGAACCGAAAAGGGAATGCCGCGAAACTCGCGGCATTCCCTTTTTTCCGGCCCGGCCGAGTAGGCCGCCGGGGGATACTACTCCAGCGATGCCTCGATGCGGTAGAAGCGCGATGGCGGATCGTTCGCCGGATCGGGATACGCGCTCGTCCAGGTGTTGGTTCCGTTGGAGGTGGCGATCTTGCCGGATTGCGGAGCGGGGTCCCAGGCGTCGTCGCCGCCGATTTCCAGGTCGGAGAGGGATTCCACGCACTTCACGGAAACGCTGCCGCCTGGGTATCTGCGGCCATCCACATTGAGGACTTTGGGATCGGCGCCAAGGAACTTGACCACGAAACGGTTCCCGGCGTCGAATCCAGCCTCCAGAATCTTGAGGAAGCTGTTTTCGTCCCAGGGATCCGTCCCGGCCGCATATTCCTGGCGCGAGGAGAGGCCGTCGCCGTCAACGTCCGCCGAAACGTCCCATGAAAGCCCCTGCGCGGAAAGCCACCCGCACGGGACGCCGTTCGTTTTGGCGTCCTCGCCGCCGACCCCGCCGCCGAGTTCGAATTCAGGGGTGGCGGAATAAGTGCGGCCGGACAGGTTTTCGTAGAGCGCGACGTCGTCCACCGCGCCGTAGCCCTTGAGCAGAAGCGATGCGATTCCGCCGCCGCCTCCGTCGAGGAGACGATACCACGAGCCCGGGGAGACGGGGTTCTCCGGGGAGCGAACGCCAACGGAAGTCACGCACGGCGAACCGTCAAGCCGAACCTGCGCCCAGGCCGGATCGGACGCGCCGGAGCCGAAGCCGAACTGAATCGAGACGCGAACCCAGTCGCCGTCGGCGAACACGCGGTCCGAGAGGACCGTCCGCTGCGTCCGCCCCCTGTCGTCCCTAGGTCCGTGCTGGAGCGTCGCGCGGCCGTCGATCCCGAAAAAAAGCGCCAGCCGCCCCTGACCCGAATCGACATCGGCAACCGGAGAGTCGACGCGCTCGCGCGTCACGCGCACCATGGCGTCGAGCATCGTCCCGGAGCCGGACAGCGCCGCGTATGAGCGCTCCGTCGCGCCATCGACAACCAGCACGCGCGTGTGCGCTTCGCCTTGCAGCGGGTAGTCGGGCGGCGTGGCGTGCGGGTATTCGCCAATCTCGGAGACAAGGCCGTCTCCCGACCAGCCGGACAGATCGGACGCCTCCGCGCCCGGAGCCGCCTGCTCGAAAGAGTCCGCCGCGAGGAGCGGCAGCGCAGGATTCGTGACGCACGACCACGACACGGTGTCGTCGGCGCGCACCGCGAAAGTCGCCACGGCGCCGGGCTGCGCCGAAACTCCGTGGTTTGGGGCGCTCCACTCCCAGTGCGTCCGGACATTTTCCTCGTATGCACCGGAGTTTTCCAGAACCGTCGCCGTCACGTTCGTGCCCGAAACGTAACGGTAGGGTCCGCCGGCCGGATCAGGAGACCCGCCACGACCGTCCTCACCATCACCCTCGAAATACATCTCGCGAATGTCCAGGCCGGAGAGCTTGAGAGTCATGACTTTTTCCGTGCAATCGCCGCCGTCGGCAACCAAAACAATTACGCTTGATCCGTCATCAAGTCGCGGGCCAAGACACATCCCCTCGTAATTGACCCAACCGACTCCGCCACTCGGATTGAAAAGAGCCGTTTTTGAAACGAGGGTGTAATTAGCATCCTTCAAAGACGCAAAAGACGACACGTCGGTAGCATTTGAAAAATCGACTTGATAAATACGTGTGTAAAATGTCGCGTCCCAAAAATTGTCCCCCCACAAAGTGCGTTCCAGAACCAATAGCGTTCCATCCGGAAGCGCCGTAAGTGCCGAAACGCCGCTCCTTCCATGAGTCCCCCAAGGATCGGTTCCTATTGGTTGGGTCAAATACGCCCACTGTCCGTCGGCAAACCAATTTTCACGAACAGATCTTCGCGTAAACTTAACAAGTCTTACCACTGAACCGTTAGTCTTGGTAGATTTTTCGCCATCGACTTTCAATGCCTCCTCGTTTGCGGTCCACATTGTCAATCCATCACCGGAAATTGTCAGAGCTTCAAGGCTGTAATTGCCGTAACACTGCTGGAAAATTGATGGAACGGGAGCGGAACGCAACTTTGTGTTCGCAGTATAACTGCCAGCGGACCAGTAATCGACCTCGCGTATCGAAGATCCAGATTCATCAGAAATCCAGATCATTTGGGAAAACGGGTCGAAAGCGCACCCTTCCATGTCTTTTGCGCCAATCGCTGACAATTTCACGGGTTCCCCAAACACGATTCCAGATTTTTCAAGGGTGCCGTTTGCTTTATTGATCGAAAGATGGATAGGGCACAAATTCGTGGTGTTGTCGTCAACCGCGTAATACAAATCTCCGCCAGCATACGTTATTCCGCTGATTTGCTCCCCTTGTGGAAAAGAAGGACGAGTAACTTCCGAAATTTTGGTTATCGTCAATTTTGCCTGCGACTGAATGGCGAAGGCGGAGGAGAGCAGAAGCGACGGAACAAGCAGGCGGAGATGTGTTTTTCTGGTCATTTGGAAGGCCCTCGGGTTGTGGAGACCGTGCAGGCAATTTGGGAACGGGGGAAGAATGCGCCAAACCGTGCTCAAAGTCAAGAGTTCCGCGCGCCCCGAAAGGGCTTGGCAGGAGAAAAAAGGCGGATGACTGTGATGGCAGATGCCCCAATCGGGCCGCAGGAGAATTGTCAACTACGGTGAAACAGAGGTGCGTGACCACGCTTTGTCAGAGCCCAAGGGCCCCAATCTGGCCGCCGGACAATTGTCAACTACGGTGAAACAGCGGTGCGTGACCACGCTTTGTCAGAGCGCAAGGGCCCCAATCGGGCCGCAGGAGAATTGTCAACTACGGTGAAACAGCGGTGCGTGACCACGCTTTGTCAGAGCGCAAGGGCTCCAATCGGGCCGCAGGAGAATTGTCAACTACGGTGAAACTGTGGTGCGTGACAAGGCTTTGTCAGAGCGCAAGGGCCCCAAT
>DJYI01000063.1 GCA_002448475.1 Verrucomicrobia bacterium UBA6982 | reverse complement strand
GTTTGGTCACACCCTTGGAATCCGCGGATGGCAGGCGGGCCATGAAAAAACAATCCGAACATTCTGACAGGCACCTTGCAATTGCCGATGCGGGAGCAGTTGTCCCCGATTTGATCTCGGAGGTTCAGGACAAAATCATCAGAATCAGGGATTGCGCGGTGATCGTTGATGCCGATGTGGCATCATTGTACGGTGTTGGGACGAAGCATGTAAACCAGGCCGTCCGCAACAATCAGGACAAGTTTCCGGCGGACTCGCTTCAAATTGCAACGAAGGAAGATGTCGCCGCGATGTGCGCCGGCCAGTCGTCCATCATGGAGATAATCGACGGAATCGACCATCGCGTAGCCGAGGGGATCGAGGCGACACGGCAAGTCGGGGCTGCCGTCCCGGCGCTACCGCGGACCTCCGGCAGGGTCTATCGCGTCAGAGGGATTGGATCAAAGTTTCCCGCTTCGCTTCGTATTCCTCGTCCGTCAATATTCCCGAATCGTGGAGTTCCGCAATTTGTTTGAGGCGGACGGCGGCGGTTGCCGGATCCGGGATTTGGCGCGCGCCCGCTTCCGGGGCGTCCGGTGTTTCACCGGTTGGCGGAGGTTCCGCGGATTGCGTGTCTGGAAGGAGAACGACGTCAACGGCGTCCGGGCTTATGTTATAGAACGATCCGTTTACCGCATCTACGGCAAGCCCGATCAAACCGCCGAACACGATGTTTCCGGCGACCCATCCGCTTGTCGATTTCGACAACGTTTTTTCGGCCGGGACGTATCCGGCTTTTTCCAGCCGGATCACGTGATGCCGTTTGCGTTTCAAGTCAAGCAACGCCGGCGTCGTGCCGGCGGGAACGCCATTGTGGAACACTTGGGCTCCGGAGGGAACGCTGTTCACCGGTACTTCCTGCGACGTGCCGTGGATGATGCTGCAACAGCCGGTCGCCAAAACGGCCGAAACCATGCACGTTGCCAAATGAATCGTTTTCATCGTTTTGCGACGTTCGGAATCCAGAATGTCAGAACGAAAGAGTCAGGCCGGCGGAGATGTAATACTCCTTCCAATCCGAAAAATAGGTTCCCGCGACGTCGAACCTCGCGTTTTCGGTCGCCTCCACGCCGGCGATGGCGCCGAATTCCGCCTGTGCGTCGTCGTCGTAGAGCTCCGACACCCATGACATTTCGAGTCTGAGGTAGAACGGCGACGGTGCGATCTCGGTCCCGAGCCGCCCGACGAACGCCCACCCGTCGTCGTCCTCGTCAATGCGCCCGCGGTAGGAATCGCTCCATGACGTCGCGAGCCACTTGTACGTCATGAGGCCGTTCCGCGTTCGCAAATAGTCCGAATGAAATTCGGATTTTTCATACATCCCGCCCGCCGCGACATAGGGATTCACGAGTTCCTCCCGGGCGAAATTCCACTGCAATTGCAGGCTTCCGCCGAAAGCGGACTGTTCCGCGTTGTAGTACTGCACAACGTCAATTTCGCTGACTCTGGTGCCGCGATACTGATAGGCGTTCGCGTACGTCGAATGCGTGTCTTCGTAATCCACCGTCGCGTAATGGCCGCGCAAGACGATGTCGAGCGGCGTTTCCGGGAAGGCGAAGCGCATTTCGCCTTGGGCGCCCCAGCTCTTGTCCACGAATCGTGAGTCTTTCCAGTCATGGAGACCGGCGCGAACGGAAAAGGACACGACCGGAGAATTCCGACGCCCGAAATCCGCCGTGTCGGCGGAAGCACCGGTCTCGCCTTCTTTGTATCTCGACACTTGGGAAACGCTTTCGTCCGCGAAGGCGGCGATGGTTCCGACGGCAAGACACAGAGGAAGAATCTTGGAAACGGCTGTTTTCATGTTTGTATTGGAGTTGGTTTTTCAGGGGATGTCTCGGCAGCTGGACAAGTCGTGTCCGAAGCGCGATCGGATTTCTATCCGAAGACCGGCTTCCCGTCAACGCGCGGCGGAAAATGTTGACCGGCAGTCAACGTCTTCCGCCGCCGAGACGCCGAGGGCGCAGAACCCGTTTGCCGGTCGCGGCTTGAGTGCTTCGCGAATTTGTGGGAGAATCGCGCACATGAACTTCTTGCAACGGCTTTTCTGGATCGGCGGTCCGCCGGCGTCTCCGCCACGACCGGTTGACGAAAACTTGTTCGATGCGGTTCGCGACAAGGCGGCTGAAGCGGTCGCCTCGCTTCTCGCGCGGCAGGCGGCGGATCGCAAGCGCCGCGAGGAGGAAGAAAAACGCCGCCGCGAAACAGATCGCGGGCCGCAACGGACGCCGCCGGGGGAAGAGCCGCCGGACGAACGTCGCGCTTCGCTCCCCCGGGACGTCCGCTACAGCATTTCAAGCGTCCGCGGTTCGCTTGCCTGCATGATGCCCGAACTCGACATTCGGGCGTTTTCGAGGCGCGTCATTGCGGAAGTCAACGCCGTCTACGGGGGCAATCCCGTTCCGTTCTACACGGCGGCGGAACTCAGCCGTTCGGCGTATTCGAAGCTGATTTCGCACCCCGACAGGCATCCGGCGAAGGACACGGTCCTCGCAATGGCGGCGGCGTTCAAGATGGATCTGCCGACGGCCGAGTCGTTCCTTCACCTCGCGGGATACGCTCTTTCCGATTCCATCCCGGCCGATCTGGTCTGGCGCGAATGCTTTGCGGGCGGAGTCCATCACCTGCCCCAGATCCGGATGCTGCTTTCCGAATTCGCTGGCAGTTGACGCCGAGCACCGTTCAAGCGTCCGAGCTTGCGGTTGTGACGATCGCGCATCCGCATCCGCCGATGCGCGGCGACGGAAGCGTGAAAACGGAAACCGTCAACGCCATATCGGGCGACGAGACGCCGGGGAGGCGGTCTCCAGACCGCCGTCGATGCTGCGATTCGGCTCGGAAACGCCTCTGACTGCACCGAATTCTATGTAAATAATTTCTTTATAATCAACTGAATATCTTGCGAAGAAAAAGGAGCGGTCTGTCCCTTCCGGTCCTTCGAGCGCGTCGTAGGCGTCGTCTGCAGTGAAGACGAGCTCCCCCTGGACTTCCGTGGCCAGCCTGGGAAGCGCAAACGATCCCCGTTTGCACGGCGCGTCGGCATCCGCTTCGCCCCTGTCGAGGAACACCGCGTCGGACCGTCCGAAGAGCGATCCTTCCCCGTCCATTCCCGGAAGCGCCGCCTGCCGCAGCTCGATCGCGCGCGCCGCCTCGCCCGCCTCGAATCCCTTCCGGCGCAACCCCTCCGCGAGCTCGGACGCAGCCGCGCCGAACCGTTCGCTCCGCACGAAGGCGTAGGCGCGGTTGAGCGCGGCGCTTGCCCGGATCGCGGCCATCTGGTATCATTCGCGACATCACGCAACACACGGTAGGGCGCGCTCGCCGAGCGCGCCGCCCCCCCCCACGGAGAAATCCGCCACCCTTTGACCCGATAACCCACAACTGAACCCCATTTTGCGCTCTGCGCAACGCGACGTTCCGCTGAAAAGCCTGGAAACTTCTCAAGGAAGAACGACGAGTTGGCAGAAGCGCGCCCGCAAAGGGCGCGCTTTTTCTGCTTCCTCCGACTCTTCCACGGCTCTTCCAGGCGCCTTCAGCGGGGTTGGAGACAAGGGAAAGGGCGCGTCCCATTTTGTAGCGCCGATTCGTCTTCCTCCGCCGCGCCGGGGTCGGAGAAACGACATGGCCGGAAACAAGACCCTCGGCAGGGCCAAGAAAGCCAAGAACGACGAGTTCTACACGCAGTTCGCCGACATCGAGCGCGAGGTCAACGCCTATCTGGCGTACGCCCCGAACGTGTTCCGCGACAAAACCGTCCTGCTGCCCTGCGACGATCCCGAATGGAGCAACTTCACCCGCTACTTCGCGCAGAACTTCACCGCCCTCGGCCTCAGGAGGCTCGTCTCCACGGGCTACGCCATCGAAAGCAAGCGCAGGAAAGGCCTCCTTCCCGGCCTCTTTACCGACGAGGATTCCGCCGATCCGGCCGCGACGCACGGGAAGATATTCGTTCTCGACCGGGACAGCGACGGCAACGGCATAGTGGATATTGATGACCTTGAATGGCGATGGCTCGATGGCGATGGCGATTTCCGAAGCGAGGAGGTGAGGAAGCTGCGCGACGAGGCCGACGTCATCATTACGAATCCGCCGTTCTCCATGTTCAGCGAATTCGTTGCGTGGATCATGGAGGCGGGAAAGCGGTTCCTCGTCATTGGAAACATGAACGCCGTCTCGTACTCGGCGCTGTTCCCCCACATCCGCGACAACCGCATCTGGCTCGGCGCGACCGGGGGCGACACGGACATGGTGTTCGGCGTGCCGGACGGCGCCGCCGTGGCGCCCGCCGACCGGGAAAAAGCCGCGAGGATGGGCTATGTCGGCAACTACACGCGACTTGGCAACTCCTGCTGGTTCACCAACCTCGACCACGGCCAGCGCCACGAGCCGATGCGGCTGATGACGATGGCGGAAAACATCCGCCATTCGCGGCACAAGGATGTCCGGGGGCACGAGTACGCCCGCTACGAGAACTACGACGCGGTCGAGGTGCCCTACGTCGATGCGATTCCCGGAGACTTCGAGGGCGTCATGGGCGTTCCAAGGAGTTTTCTTCTCCGGTACAACCCCGAGCAGTTCGAAATCGTGGGGATAGCGGAAGGGGAATCGGGAAAGGAACTCGGCTTGTCTCCCGTTCCCAAAGCCTTGAAGAAGGAAAACAGAAGCCTGCGGGACGGCCAATTGTATTTCTTCGTGGATGGAAGGCCAGTCAAGCCATACGCCCGCATCCTGATTCGCAAGCGAAAGGAAGGAAACACATGAAGACGACGCTTCACACGGAATGGACGGTGGCGGACCTCTGCAAGGGGTTCGTGTTCGACGCGAACGAGGGGAAGGGGCTGTTCGGCCTCTCGGGGGCGCTGACCATCCAGCCGGAATACCAGCGGCACTACATCTACGGCGACGGGCGGCGCGACGTGGCGGTCGTCGAGTCGCTTCTCAAGGGCTACCCGCTCGGGCTTCTCTACTTTGTCCAGACGGAGCCTGGGCGCTACGAGGTGCTGGACGGCCAGCAGCGCATCACGAGCTTCGCCCGCTTCGTCGCCGAGTCCAACCCGTTCTCCGTGGTCGGCTCCGACGGCAAGCCGCACCACTTCTCGTCGCTTCCCGCCGACCAGAAGGCGCGGATCGCAGAAACTCGGCTCACGGTCTACGTCTGCGAGGGAACGGAGACGGAAATCAAGGAGTGGTTCCAGACCATCAACATCGCAGGCGTGAAGCTCACGCCGCAGGAAATGCGCAACGCGGTCTATTCCGGCCCGTTCGTGACGGCGGCGAAGGCGGTCTTCAGCGACGCCAACCAGCCCGTCCAGCAGATATGGGCGACCTACGTGAAAGGCGATCCCCGTCGGCAGGAGGTGCTGGAACGGGCCTTGGAATGGGTGTCGGATGCCAGGATTCCCGCTTCCGCCGCCACGGCGGCCGGTCCGGGGAAAATCGACATCTACATGAGCGCCCACCGTGCCAGCGCCGACATCGGGGAACTCAGGACGTATTTCGAGAGCGTCATCGGCTGGGCGGAAACGGTGTTCACCGAGACCGATCCGCTGATGCGGGGCCTTCCGTGGGGGCGCTACTACGAGAAATACCATGCCAACCCATACGACCCGGAGACGGTGGCCCGGCGGATACGGGAATTGCTCGCGGACGATTCGGTGAAGAACCCGCGAGGCATCTGGGAATACGTGCTGGGCGGGGAAGCCGACACGCGGCTGCTGGAAATCCGCGTGTTCGACCGGAAGACGGCTCTTGCCGCCTACCGTGCGCAGACCGACGACGCCAAGGCGCGAGGCGTCTCCAACTGCCCTCTTTGCGCGACGGGCCATGCGGCCAACGCGAAGCGAATCTACGGCTTCGAGGAAATGCAGGCCGACCATGTGGCGGCATGGAGCAAAGGCGGGGCGACGGCCACGTCCAACTGCCAGATGCTATGCAAGACGCATAACGCGGCGAAGGGTAATCGGTAGGACTAAAATTTTTATGCATTTTACGAACTTCATGTTGCATATTGCATAAAACGATCCGCCGCATGCAAATCAGAAGACAAATCGAAGGGCGGCAATAAAACGCCATCCACCCTCCGCCGATTTCCTTTCCGGTCGCGTCGAGGAGCCGCATCTCCACTGGCAGCAGCGCGCCCACCGGATTGCCGTCCGCGCCAAGCACCCGGAACGTCGCCTCGAACTTCCCGCCGCGTTCCACCGCATCGGGCGCCGAGACTTCCACGCTCGTGATGCGCTGCGGCAGGACAGACCTCGATGGGGCCATGCGTCCTACTTCGCCAGCGCGACGCGCTTGCCGAGGAAGCCGACGCCGTAGCGCAGGACGCGCGGGGGCGCGTCCTGCGCGGTTGAAAGGTTGAAAGGTTGAGAAGTTGAATGGTTCCGCTCCGCGAGTTCCGCCTCCATTTCGGCGGCGTAGCGCTTCTTGTCGATCTGGTCGCGGGCTTCGCGGGCGGCGGCGGCGAGAAGCGCCTCGATGCGTTTCTGCGACGCGCGGGGCGGAATCTTCGGCGTCTTGAGTTCGAGTATCACGCCGGGCAGCGGAACGCCGGGGCGCGGCTTCATCGCAATGTCCGGGCGTCCGTCGCCCGACTCGCGGTTGGACTTGATTTCGTAGCTCTCGCCCAGGGCGGCGAGAAGTCCGAGCAGGAGGCCGTGGAAGAAGTCCTCGTGTGCCATGTCGAAGTAGCTCGCCGACGAAACGAGGAACGCCTCCAGCGACTTGCGGAACGCCTCCGCGTCGCCGCTCGTAAGGGACTGGAAAATGTCGTTCAGATTGTCGCCAACGACCGAGGTGCGCTTGATTGGCCCGAGAATATCGTCCTTGAAAACCTTGCGAAGTTCGCGGTTCGGGAAGGCGAGAGTCGCCTGCCCGTTATCGTCCGGCCCTGACAGTACCTTGAGATACCCCGTATGGACAAGGAGCGACCAGATGATCTCCGCGCTGTTCTGGACGAGGCCGTAGGGGCCGAGTTCCCTCGCGCAGGGGACGAGCCGTTCCCCGTTCTCGAACATGTCCGCCAACTCGTCGCGACGCCGCGGCGTCATGCGCGAAATGGCGTCCGTCACGAGGTCGTTGCTGCTGGTGCTCGTCCAGTAGGCGCCGGGCTTGAAGTTGCGACGCACGTAGTTAAGGACGGACCATGGGTTGTAGATTTCGGCTCCCCCGAAGTTGTAGCCGTCGTACCAGGCCTTCGCCTCGGCAATCTTTTCCGGATGTCCGTAGGTCGCGAGCATTTCGGCGACTTCGGCCTCCGTGAAGCCGAAGCAGTCCGAGTAGTCATCTTCGAAAACAGACCATACCTCAGGGTTGTTGAGGCCGGAAAGGACCCCTTCCTTCGCGACGCGCAGGATGCCGGTGATCACGCCGAGGCGGCAGTGCTTGCCATCCTTCAGCGCGCCGGAGAGAAAGTTGCGGAAGAACTGCAGCGCCTCCGGCCCGAAGTTGTTCACCGCTGCGTGGTTGATCGGCGAGTCGTATTCGTCGATCAAGATGACCGGCCGCTCCTTGTGGAATGCGTGAAGCGTCACGGCGAGAGTCTTCAGCGAACGTGCAATGCATACGGGAGTCGTCGATCCGGAAAGGAACGACTGGTAGTCCTTTCGCCATTTTTCGTAGCATCCTTCATCCCTAAACGCGGCATCATGGCGGATGAACTCCTCGGCGATGGCGTCTGCCATCATTTCAAGTGTCTCTTTCCACGACTCCCCCTTGGCGTCCTTGAAGGTGATGTGGATGACCGGATACTTGCCCTGTTCGGCGCGGTGCGCGGGTTCGGCCCAGACCTTCGTCCCCTCGAAGAGGTGCGCGTTTGACTTCTCCGTCTTCTCGAAGAAGGTGTGGAGCATCTCCAGCGCGAACGTCTTGCCGAAACGCCGCGGCCGCGTGAAGAGCGCTACCGTGGACTTCCTGTCCAGCAACCCGGAAATGAGCTGCGTCTTGTCGGCGCTCCAGTATCCGGCCTTGACGTCGGCCCAGTCGCTGTTGCCGATCGGGAGCGGTAGAAGTTTCGCCCTGTTGACCTGCTGCGTGTCTTGCATGGCTCGGATTATACGCCATGGGCGGTCAAAGGGCAAATCGGAGAATTGTTCACAATTGGCAAATGTTCACAAATCCTCATTGTTCACAAATTGCAAATATCATCGGTCCCTGACATTGAGGGCGCGGCTTCATGCCGGGAATTCCTCCCCGGAGAAAAAGCGCCAGATGTCGCGGATTGGCACGACGTCGTGAGTCGCCTCGCCGCAGTCGATCTCCGCCCAGCCCTTGTCGCAGACGGCGAATTTGCCGCCTCCGGCGCCGCGCCGGAGCGTCCACGCGCCGATGCGGCGGGCGTTCCCTGGCGCCTCCGCCCCGGTATCGATGCCGCGTTCGCGCAGGATGCGTTCGCCGTCACGGTCGAGGACGACGCCGCGCCGCACCCACTCCGCCGGCAGCGTCGCGGCGGCGGGGCCGAATGCGGCCAGGGGCGCGCCGCTGTCGCGGTCGTAGCAAGTGACCGCGCCGTTGGCCGCGAGCAGAATGCCGGCAAGCGGCTGCGAGCAGAGCCGCAGCATCTCCCTCCTGTCGGCGCATGGGGTGGGAAGCACCGCGTCGCGAACGATGTGCGGCGGGGAGAAAATCTCGAAGCGGAACGGCCCGGAGCCACCGGGCGCTGCTGCGGTCCGCCCGGTCTCCGCTCGTCCCGCGAGGTGTGCCGCAAGGTAGGCGGGGTCGATGCCCTTTCCGGTGTGGAGATTGCGGCGGAGGATGTATTTGTTGCGGATGACGCCGCCCTCGGCCACCATCGCGCGGTCGTAGGCTTCGACCAATTCAGCGGGAACGATGGACGAATCGCGCGGGAAGGGGTCGTTTTCGTCCATCGGGACAATGCCCTCGGCACGCAGCAGCGCGGCCTGCCAGCGCAGGAATTCGACCACCCCGCCGAGTCCCTGCCCCCAGTTCCGGGCATTCCCCTTGCCGCAAACCCAATAGGGCGCGCCGCTCATGCGGACGAAGGGGCGCCCCGGGGCGTTTCCGGCCAGAAGCCGCACCATGTCAGGCACGTCCACGCCGTCGAGGTCAAACTGCGAGACGCTGCAGCAGGTGGCGAGCATCACGGAGGAATCGACCTCGTCGGCCGCCGCGCGCATGGCGCGGCAGAAGTCCATGAGCGATTCGCCCATCGCGTCGAGACATGCGGTGCGAAGATGTTTTGGCGGCCCGGCGTAGGCGTCGCGGACTTGCTGGGGCGTGACCGAGGCCACTCCCAGCCGCGCGGCGACGCGCCGGAGATGTTCCTCGCAGACGCACACCACGCCGGGGCGGCACGCCTGCACGAGGTCGTCGTCGAAGATTATCGTCTTCGCGCCGGCGCGGATGAAGTCGCGGACGTTTTCCGCGACGGCCTCGCGCCAGGGCTCGTAGGTTGAGCAGACGGCGGCCGTGGAGCCGTCTGGCGCCATGAGCGGCCGGTAGTCCGGGAAGCGGCGGAGGAAGTCGGGGTCGGTCATGCGGCCGTAGCCGAGCGACGAAGTCCAGAGCGCCACTTGGAACCCTTCCTCTTCGAAAAAGCGGATTTCGCGCGCGAGCCTTTCAAGCGCCCGTTTCCGCGCGTCGCCGTCGAGGTAGAAGTCGCAGCGCTCGATCTGCACGGCGTCGGCGCCGGCGCGCCGCGCCGCCTCGGCGAGCGCCGCGCAGCCGCGGTCCGCAAGGTCGATGCCGTCGAACTGCACCGAAAGTCTGCTGTCGGCAAACGACTTCATTTGCGCACAAGGATTTTTCATTGGAATCAATCCGCAAGGCGCAGTAGCGCCCCGCCGCCCCGGTCGAGCGTCAGCTCGAAGTCCGTCCCGACCGGATGCCACTGCCCGGTTGCCGGGTCGAGGCGTTCCGCGGGGCGCGGGGCGGTGACGGAGAGGGGCCGCGCCTGGCGGTAGTCGCAGTTGACGACCATGAGGTGCGTCGGCCTGCCGGGTGCGTCGAAGCGCGAGACAAGCGTGGTGTCCTTGTAGTCGGCGAGCGGCTTGAACTCCGAATAGGGCGTTTCGGGCGAGATTTTCAGCAGCGCCTGCGGCCCGTATGGCGTTCCGCCCTGCGGATGGACGCCCTGGAAGTAGGCTCCGACGAAGTTCATCCCCCGAAGCGCCGTCGCGTAGGCGAGAAAGTCGCGGTGGACCGCCTTGAGGCCTTCGTATTTCTCGCCGACGGTGCCGTCGAGCTCGGCGATGCAGCCCATGTGGTTCTTTCGGCAGTAGGCGTACCAGTAGAGGCCGTGCGCCCCGTAGGCCGCCGTGCTCATGGCCAGGTAGCGCATCTCGTCAACGTTCGGGACGCGCACGGTGGGCGGCGAGGCAAGGCTGCCCGGCGTCCAGCTGCAGGCCTGGACGCCGTTCCAGAGCGGTATGCCGAACGCGGCGGCGTGGAGGCGGGCGATGCCGAGGTTCATGAAGTAGTTGTGCGAGTCGCCGTTGGCCTTGAACTGGTAGTGGTCGTAGGTGAGGAGCCGCGGACGATACGTTTCGCAGAAGAGGCGGACGTATTCCCAGTAGGACGAGAGCCTGTCGCCCAGGAAGCCCATGCGCTTCGGGTCGTCTTTCCCCTCCCCGCCGATTCCCAGCTGCGCGTTGTTCGCGTATGTCGGAAGGAGGTTGATCCAGAGCGCGTGCGCCGGATCGAGGCCGCGCACGACGTCGGCCACGCGGGAAATCATCGGGAACTTGTCGGCGCCGGGTTCGTCCCAGTGTTGGTAAACGTAGAGCGCCGGGTGATCCTTCACCGCGTTCACGCGCGCGGCGAGCCTCGCCATGGACGCCTCGTCGTCGGGGTCGAACTTTGCCCAGACGGTCTCCGGGTCGAGGGCGTAGATGACGCGGAAGCCGTAGTTCGCGGCCACGTCCAGCTCTTCTGGCCGCGTCGCCCAGACGGTGTTGAAGCCGCCCTCCTTGAGCTGCCGCGCCCAGAAGTCGTCAAGCGGGATGTAGTCGCGCCCGTTGCGGCAGCAGCCGGGGCCGTACCAGTAGGTGACGACTGGCGCGCCGGGATCCCATGAGGCCCCGGCCGCGAGGGCTGCGGCCGCGGGTGCAGTGGCGGAGGATTGCGCCATGGCGGCGGCGAGGGCGAAAGTCGGGAGTGCCGTCTGGAAAAGTTTTTTGTCCATTGAAGTCAAGTCCGTTGAGTATTTCCGGTCAATTCGTCGAGCATCGACGCAAAGCGGGAAAGCGGAGAATCGTGGTCACCTCCGGGTATCTTCTCGAACCGGGCGTTCGGACGCCCGGCCATGCGACTCCGGAGATCCTCCATTTCGGAAACGGGCATGATTTCGTCGGCGCCGCCGTGCGCGAAAACGAGCGGCATCGCGAGAGTTTCACAGTGCTCGGCAACGTCGTGCGCTTCGTAGTCAGCCGCGCGGTAGTGATTTTCGACGGCCGCAAGAATTTCCCGATGCACGGGCAAGGTCCCGCGCTTCAGCCATTCCCGGTAGCGCCGGAGCGACGTCACGCCGCCCATGATTCCGAGGGCGTCGACAAGGTCCGGGTGCCGCATGGCAAACACGAGCGCCCCGGTGCCGCCCATGCTTCCTCCGATCACCACGTAACGCCGGAATTTGCGCTTTTCGCGAAGGCCGGCAAGAAGGTCGGCCAGGTCTTGCACGGCCGAGGGGCACATCCACGCATTGCCGCGCAGATTCGGCGCAACGACGCTCAGCCCCTTGGCGGCGACGAGCGGAATGGCGGCCATGACGTCCTTTCGCGTGAAAAGCTGGTTGCCGTCGGAACCGTGTCCATGCAGATAGACCAGGCAATCGGATCCGGGACCGGCGTCGCGGAGCATGAACCAGTCTTCGGCGCCATCGGCGCGGCTCGTGTAGCAAAGGCGTTCGGGAATGACCCGCTTCTCCATCGCGTCGAGCATGAGCAGTATGCGCCCGGAGCCGGATGCGTTCGGACTCCACGGCAGGAACCAGGGATTGGCGTCGTGGAAGCGCTCGCCGACCATGAATTCCTCCGTCATGCCGTAGCGCACGGCGGCATCGAGCGCCTGCGCTGCGAGATCGTCGCGTCCGGCGCGGAGCCACGCGAAGAACCAATCGTATTCCGCCGCCGTGGTGTACCATACGTGATCGTCGCGGCCGTAGCCGGGCATCGGCTGGCGGAAGTAGAGCCCGCATTCGGCGGCGTATCCGTCGCGCAGCATGCCGCGCCGGACGCGGACAAGTTCGTCCCCGTCGAGGAATCCAAGCGCCGCGAAATAGGAGGGGTGCATGTAGTAATAGTTCCTGTCGCGCAGCAGCTGCTCGTCGGAACCGTCCGGCTTGAACGGGATGAAAAGAACGTCCTTTCCTTCGGACGCCTTTCGCCACTTGTCCAGAATCCGCGAAATCGCCGCGCGGTAGTCGGCCGCCTCGGCCTCGGCGGCGTCGGCGGCCGGATCGCCGAACTTGCGCGCCGCGCGGGCGAAGAGTTCAAGCCCTTGCAGATTCAGAAGGTCGGTCGTGCCCCACGCCTGGAAGACGAAGGGATCGTCGGTGGATTGTCCCGCCGGGAAAAGTCCCGGGACGTCGCCCGAAGGGTCGCCGGGCTTCACGCGCCGCGCGGCGATCCACCGGAACGCGCGCTCGGCATCGTCGCGGTGCCTGCGCCAATATGCGGCGTCGCCCGTTTCGAAACAGTGGCGCGAGAAAATGCCAAGCACGTTCGCCGTATCGTTCACCCAGCCGTTGCCGAAGGGGCCGATTTCGCCGCTTGGCTGCGCATATTCGCCGAAGTAGAAGTCGCAGGCCATTTCGACGTATTCGCCGTAGCCGAGCATGGTGAGCGCGGCGGAGGCGTAGGATTGGTCCCAGGGCCAGACCCAGCGCTGGAGGCCGCCCTGGCGCGGAAGGATGGTTCCGGTCGCGTTGGCCCGCGCATAGCACTGGAGAATCTGCGCGACGAGGCATTTCTCCATGAGCGAGCGGCCCTTGACGCGGGCTAAAATGCCCCGCCAGTCTTCGCGCGTCCGGGCCGCTGCCGCGTCGTAGCCGGGCGCGACCGGTTCCGGGCGGCGGCCGAGGGCGAGTTCCCACGTCTTCGTCTCGCCCGGAGCGAGCGCCGCGCGAAAGCGCACTGTCCCCTCTTCCACGTCCCATTCGGCTGGCGCGTCGCCGCGGAAGGAAACGAACAGGTCCTGCAGCGAAAGGACGTCGCCTTCGCGGCGCCACTCGCATTCAAGCCCCTTCCACGTGCGGACGCGCGGATTGTAGATCCGGTAGATGTCGGGAGACGCCTGGACGAGCATCTTCTCCTGCGAATTGCGGACGACAAAGCCGATCTTTTCGTCGATCGGCGCCTCGCCGCGGTTGGAGACGCGCAGCCGCACGTGGGCGGACGGGACGCGCTCGACGGGCGAACACGCCTCCAAATCGACCTCCATGCCGCCGACGCGCCAGCTCTGTCCGTGAATCGGGACTCCCTCCGGATCCACGCGGAGCCGGGCCGTCCGGAAATCGAACGATTCGTCGCCGTCGCCGTGGACAAGCCACACGCCCATCGCGGGCTGGCACACGTATTTCCAGCGGTGCCAATCCTTCTCGTGGCACATTTCGCCGTGGACGATTTTGCCCTCGCGGTAGAAGACGATCAGACGCTCGGCCAGCGGCCCCTGCAGATACCGTCTGGTCGTCTTGGGCCGTTGAAAGCCCTGTGCGGATTCCGTCTTGTCTATTGGCATGGTGTCCCGGAGCCAAATCACCGGACAATCATTACGAATGCCTTGATGGCCGTGATCCATCCGGAGTCGGTGATATGGAGCGGGCGGCCGGTTTCGGCATTCCTGAGATTGTCGAGTTGATCCGCCGTGAGCGCGGAGGCGGAGGTGCCGAAACGCACGGCGTGTTCTCGGAAGCCTTCGACGAGAAGCCGCCCCGTCCAGGACTTCGCGCTCGAATCCGCGAACGACATCGTCGCCGTCGGCCCGAGTTCCAGAACGCCGCCGTTCGCACCAATCGTCACCGCGCCCATATCCAGTGCGCCGGACGTTTTGCCGAATGCGCCGCCATCCAGCACGATATCCTTCGTGTCGGTCTTCCGGTAGTTTCCTGCGGCCGTCGTGGCGGGACCGCCCGCATCACCGAAAAGCAGCGTTCCGCCGTATATCTCCAGCGGCTGGCGGATTGACATCGGTCCGTCGATGCGCATCGTCCCTTCGTCGTATTTCTGGAAACGCTCGAAGCCGAAACTGCCCGCGACATATGTCTGGATTTCGTCGTTGACGATGAAGTCCGCAGCACTGTCGCCCGTCGTGTCGTCCACAAAGAATTTCACCGTATTGTTGTTCTTGTAGCCCATGAGCCTCAGCGTGCCGACAGACGATGCGCCGGTCCCGGTCACATGCCAGTAGGAGAGCGTATTGTTTCCCAGGGCGACATACGGACCTTTGACGGTTGCGCCGTCCTTGAGCAGCATCTTCCAGTAGTAGGTTCGCCAAGTCGTCGGAGCGGAAAGATAATTGTCGGGATAGCCGGCCCAAAGCGTGCCGCCGTCGATGACGAGGTTGTCGTAGGTGGTCATCTTGCCGGCCATGTTCTGTACGCGCAGCTCGCCACTCGGATGAACCGTCCAGTCCTTGATGCCCGTCGATATGCCGCTGGCGACATTCCAGCTAGCACCATTGACATTCGACGCGACGGTCAGGTGCAGGATGCCGCCGGACTGCACATTGACGACCGCGTTTGTCGGAATCGCCTCCGACTGGCTGACCGTCACGGTAGCATCCTCGACCGAAAGCCCTGAATTGAACTTCATGTAGTTTGATTTCGCGAGCGTCGCGTTGCGCTGGTATTCCACATCGCCCTCGCCCTTAAAGACCGGCGCGGCGAACGTGCCGTCCGCCTTGGGCAGAACCGACAATTTCACTCCGAGCGCCACGTCAACCGTGCCGTTCATCGTCA
Source organism: Verrucomicrobia bacterium UBA6982 (assembly GCA_002448475.1). Lineage (GTDB taxonomy): Bacteria > Verrucomicrobiota > Kiritimatiellia > RFP12 > UBA3636 > UBA3636. The sequence continues at coordinate 32,030 of DJYI01000063.1, read as the reverse complement.
CGTCGCCCGCAAAGCCAACCGTAGTCGCCGACCCCGTGCGGCGGTAAACCAGGCGGTTGACGGGGAAAGGAGGCGTTGTCGCATTGAAAGCGCGCCCTTTGTAGGTGCCGCTGCCGCTGGCCATCGCATCGGCCTTGCCCCACCACAGAACGCCATCCGGCGCGTTGCCGTTATATGCGCTGTGCATGTCGAGATTTGGCTGATACGCATCGTCCGGCCCTTGGATGGCGGTGCGGAGGAAGGCGTATATGTTTCTGTCGGCGCCGTCCGTCCTGTTCACGTAGCGCATGAACGTGATGCGGACGGAATAGGTGTGGCGGCCAGACCAGCGATTGAAGGTATAGTGGATGCCCTCGTAATTCGTTCCGCTCTTGAAGTAGGAATTCGCAATCGGCGTATAGGAACCGGCAAAATCGTTCGCGCTCTGCGGGTTCTTCGCATCAACGTAAATTGAAACCGGCTCCCACGTCTGGAGAGCGCCAAAGTCCTTTCCGCCAAGCGCGTCGTCCTGAAGCACGGCGACGTTGTAGTTGTTGTCGTCGAGAGACGGCTTGTTGGCCGTCGTCGTCCAGTCCCACACGCGATACGCCCCGTCGGTGCGCGTCATGGAAAGCGCGCCGGGCGCCATCACGTCGTTGGCGAAGACGAGGCTTCCGCCGGCCACCGCGCCAGCCGACGGCGCGGCGATTTCAATCACCGCGCCGTCGGCGAAGGTCATTGCGTCGCCCGCGACGCGCAGCGTCTCGCCGCCGGTCGGCCTTGCCACGATGGAGGCGATTTTCGCGCTGTCGCCGGCGTCGTAGGCGATCGTGATCTTGCCGCCGCCCAGCGATGCGGGGTTGTCCGCCGCATCGAAGACGCAGTCAACGATCTCGGAAACGGTTGTGTTGGAGGAGTCCGTTCCGTCCGCGAGCGCCGATGGCGCGACCAGGGCGAACGCGGCCGCCGCGAAGGCCGCGAAGGCCGGCGCGGAGAAGCTTCCTTGCGATTTCGTTTTCATTTCGTCGGGTCCGTGTTGGGTTCCGGTAGTGTCTTCCGGGGTAGCGCCTTTCGGCGCGAATGCCCCTTGACGGCGCAAACAATACTGGAATCCGGGCCTGCTGTCAATACACAATGTTATCAAGTTCGAAAATGTACGAAAGGCAATGGAAAAGGCCGTCAAAAGAGCCGCTTGCAGGATTGCGGGCTCGCGGAGAACAGCCTTTTCATTCTCCGCGCCGACCGGCGAGCCGCCGCGCTCAGACCCTGCGGCTCGCCCCACCCGTTAGCGAAACTTGCGTCCAATCGGAGTTCGCCTGTCCCTGCGTCCCTGTGTCCCTGCGTCTCTGTGTCCCCCTCATGCCTTGCGCAAAGTTCGCTACGTCCGCGAAGTTTACTTGAACGCGGATATTCATTGTCCGAAATTTGCAATTGGCCATTGTCCACAAATGTCGCAAATGCCTAGGGAGGGCGCGCCTCCACGATCAAAGGGCATGGCGACACAGAAAATTAGTCCGAGTTGAATCGACCGAATGCTTTTAAAATTGCTCCTGAGGTGGCGGATGCGGAAAATGCAAACCGCAAGGCCGACTTCCGGCGTCATTTGCACCCTAAGGAACAAATCACATGAAATCCAAGACAGGAACGATTCTCGGTGCCGCCGTCTGCGCCGTAGTCTGCGCCGCGAACGCGGCCGACGTCTCCGTCCCCGACTCCGGCGACCTCGCCGATCCCGCCCTTTGGGGTGGCACCCTCCCCGCGGCAACCGACAGGCCTCTTTTCGAAGGCTCCCAAGGGAGGAAGTTCAACATGACCGCAAGCGAGGACGTCTCGTTCGCCGGCATCATGTTCGGGCTGATATACGAGTGGACCACCGTCACGTTCGACCTCAGGGACTCCGTTTCCGGCGGCGACACGCCCAACGGCGCGCCCAGAACCGTCACGCTGACGGATTCAATTACCGCGACAACCCAGGCCAACCGCTACTACACCTACTTCAAGGGCGGAAAATGGAACGTGACCGGGAATCTGGAATTTTACGGCAATGAGCGCAAGTTCGTGCAGGACGGGGCGGAAATGACCCTGACCGGGAACGTGCAGCCGGCACATGGAGCTGCAAACAATTCCCAGATAACCTTTACCGGCGCCGGCACCTCCGTCACGGCCGCCAGAGCCCTGACGCACATAACCGGCGGCTACTATGGCGGCAACGTGATCTCGATACGCGACGGCGCGTCACTGACGCTTACTGGCGGCGACGCCTCGACCCCGGCCATCAAGACCGGCGATCAGGGCGGCGACAAGAACGGCCTCACAGTGTCTGGCAGCGACACATCGCTTGTCATCCAAAATAGCGACGCGGCGGCCTGGATTGGCTCGGGCTTGGGCGCATCCCACTTCCTGCATGTGGAAAACGGCGGCGCCTTCGCCACTGGCGGCGAACTGCGCATCGGCAGCACCAGCGGCCGCAATATCAATGGCGTCCCGACCCTTACATGCGTCAGCAACGAGGTCGTGGCCACCGGGACCGGCTCGACCATTTCCGCCGGCAAGGTTAACATCGGCTACTGCAACTTGGGATGGGATTGGTCGAGAGCCCCCCGTGGCGATCGTTTCGTCGTCGCGGACGGCGCAGTCGCGGACATTTCCGGCCTCGTGACCATCGGCTACGCGGACAGCAAGTCATGCTTCTCTCTTGGCAACGAAATGATCGTCTCCAACGCGACGTTCCGCAGCCCGACCTTCCCCACGATCGGCGCCACGGAGGGCTGCTCGAACAATGTCCTGCGCGTCATCGGGCAGAACGCCCGCTTCGAGGCCGATGTCAACGAAACGCTGTGGAGCAAGCCCCACTGCACGTTCTTCAAGTTGGCCACGGACTGCCTCTTCGAGATCGACGGCGCGTCCGTGACGAACAACACGGCCCTCTACACACGCCTCGTGGCGAGGCAATTCGCGTCCGGGCACAACGCCTTCCGTCTCCAGAACGGCGCCGAGTTCTACACCACCAACACATTCTCGATCACCGGCTACGAATACGCCGCGCCGTCGAACACGGTGGAAATCCTGTCCGGCTCCCGCCTCTACGCAGGGGCGGCCGTCATGACCTATTCCGAGGGGAACCGCTACGTCATCGACGACGGCATCCTCGAATCGGGCGGGAACATCTCCGTGACGCAGACGGCCTCCTCCTCGACCCCGCTCGGACAGCAGTCGCCAAACTGCCGCAACGAGCTTTGCGTCGGCGGCGCGAACGGACGGGTGCTGGCGGAGAACGGAACCCTTTCCATCGCCCGGGAGTCCTCGCTGAGGTTCGCGGTGCCGCTGGACGGCTATGCGACCGGGGTCGTTCCGGTGAAGGCGCGGACGATCACTGTTTCGAACGACTCCGCGATCGCCGTGGACGGCGCTGAGCTGCGCGCCGCCAACAAGGCGCTCAGGAAATCGGAGACGGTGACGCTCGCCACCGCCACGTCGGCGCTCTCGATCCCGCAGACGGTCATTGACGCGGCCAACGCTAAGATCGCGGGCTTTGCCAAACTGAAAGTTGACGGAAACTCGCTGCTGCTTCGCATCATGTCGCTCAACAACCCGACGCTGCTTGTCATCCACTAAGCAGACCATCGCGATGTCACCGAGCAAGCCCGTTGGGCTCGTGGCGGAGTTTCTCCGCAATCCGCAGTGCCTTGAAACCAGAAAGCCGCGCCTCTCGTGGCGTCTCGACGATCCGCGCCATGGAGCCCGCCAGACCGCGTTCCGAATCGTCGCGGCTTCGTCGGAGGAGCGACTGGAGGCGGAGGACCCCGACTGCTGGGACACAGGGCGCGTCGCCTCTGCCGAGACGCTCGACATCGCGTGGGCCGGGCGGGCGCTGAAGTCGCGTTCGGAGGTCTTCTGGCGCGTGATGGTCTGGGACGCGGACGGCGCGCCGTCCGCGTGGAGCGAAACGGCCAGTTTCGGGATCGGGCCGTTCGGGAGCGGAGATCTTTGCGCCAAGTGGATCGGAGCCGCCGCGCCGAGGACGCGCGAGGGGATGCCGGTGCCGATGTTCCGAAAGTCGTTCCAGATCCCGGCCGCCCCGTCGAAGGCGCGCCTGCACGTCTCGGCCTTCGGGCTCGCGGAGGTCACCGTCAACGGTCGGCCGGCCGGCGCAGACCTTTTCGCGCCCGGATGGACGGACTACCGCCACCACGTGGAGCTCGTCACCTACGACGCGACGCCGCTGCTGCGCGCCGGCGAGAACGTCGTCGGCGCGCTGCTCGGCGAAGGATGGTTCGCTGGAAACCTCACCTGGGAGGGGCGCAACAAATGGGGCGATTCGCCGGCGCTGCTCGTGGAGCTGGACATGGAGTTCCCGGACGGCGGGCGCATGACAGTCTCCACCGATGAAACGTGGCTCTACACTGAGGACGGCCCCGTCCGCTCGTCCGATCTCTACCAGGGGGAAGTCTATGACGCGCGGCGCGAGATACCCGGCTGGGACGAGCCCGGCTTTGCCGCCCGCTCATGGCGCAGGGCCGTGCGAATCGCGGTCCCGGAGGGCGCAAGACTCTGCGGCCGCCCGAACGGCGGCATCAGGAGGCAGAAGGCGCTGGCGCCGATTTCGCGCGCGGAACCGCTGCCGGGGCGCTACGTCTTCGACCTCGGGCAGAACATGGTCGGATTTCCGCACCTGGAGCTGCGCGGGCGTCCGGGCGGAACGATCACCGTCCGCTACGCCGAGATGCTGAATCCCGACGGCACGCTCTACAACGCGAACTACCGATCCGCGCGCTCCGTGGACACCTACGTGTGCCGGGGTGCGGGACCCGACGGCGCCCCGGAGACGCACGAGCCGCGCTTCACATTCCACGGGTTCCGCTACATTGAACTTTCCGGCGATTTCGAGACGCCGCCGGAGTGCGGCGACGTCGCCGGAATCGTGATGCACTCCGACATGGAGCAAACCGGCTCCTTCGAATGCTCGGACCCCGTCGCCAACCGCCTTTTCTCGAACATCAACTGGGGACAGGCCGGCAACTTTATCGACGTGCCCACCGACTGCCCGCAGCGCGACGAGCGACTTGGATGGACCGGCGACGCGCAGGTTTTCGCGCGCACCGCGGCCTACAACCGCGACGTGGCCGGATTCTTCGCGAAATGGGCGCGCGACCTGGAGGACGGCCAGTTCCCGGACGGGGCGTTCCCCGACGTGGCTCCAAACATGCTCGGCCCCGGCTGCCGCGGGCACTGCGGCTGGGGCGACGCCGGCGTCGTCTGCCCCTGGACGATGTTCGAAATGTTCGGGGACACTGAAATTCTCCGCCGCCACTACGACTCTATGGTCCGCTGGCTCGGCTGGTGGAAGGGCCTCTGCACGGAGGAAGGAGTCGTCCGCTACGCCGGCGGCATCTGGCACTACGGCGACTGGCTTTCCGTGGACTGCCCGGTGGACGAGGACGGCCGACCGCAGTGCGGCGCAGCGCCGACACCATCGGACCTGCTCGCCACGGCCTACTACGCGCGCTGCGCGGGGATCGTCGCCGACGTGGCGCGCGTCCTCGGCAAGACGGACGACGCGCGCGCCTTCGCGGCGCTGCGCCGCAAGGTCGCCGCCGCCTACCGGCGCGAGTTCGTGACGCCCGGCGGGCGCGTCGCCGGCGACACGCAGACGGGCTATCTCGTGACGCTCGGATTCGGCCTTGTCGAAGATCCGCACGTCGTCGCGCGCATGGTCGAAAGACTCGTCTTCCTCGTCGAGTCGCGCGACAACGCGCTGACGACGGGCTTTCTGGGAACGCCGCTTCTGTGCCCGGTGCTGACTCGCTTCGGCCGCGCCGACCTCGCCTACAAGCTCTTCCAGCGAAAAAAGTATCCGTCGTGGTATTTCCCGATACTCGACGGCGGCGCCACGACGATGTGGGAGCGCTGGAACAGCTACAGCTCGCGGCACGGCTTCGGCGACGTGTCGATGAACTCCTTCAACCACTACGCCTACGGCGCGATCGGCGAGTGGATGTATGAAACCGTCGGCGGCATCGCCCCGGCCGAGCCCGGATTCCGGAAAATCCGCTTCGCGCCCGTGCCGGGCGGAGACATCACGTGGGCGCGCGCCGCTCTCGCGACGCGCCGAGGAACGGCTTCGATCGAATGGAGGCTGAAGCCAGTCGGGAACATTGACGTCTCGGTCCTCGTTCCGCCGAACACGACCGCCGAGCTTGTCCTTCCTGGAAACGGGCCGCGGGAGCTGTCCGCCGGCCGGCACTCGGTGACGGCGGCGCTTCCCGCCCCGGCCGTCCATCCTCTCGACGCGGCGCGGGAGAAGCTTGCCAGAAGAATCGAGCGGCACGTCGCCGGCGCGACGGCATTCGCCGCCGGGCGGCGCGAACTGGCCGCGGCCAGCCTGCCGGACGCGTCAAGGGTCCGGCGCGGAGAGTGGGTCGAGAAGTGGCCGCGCGGCAACGGCATGGCCGCCATCCGCGTAAGAGGGGAAGTCTGGACGGACGCCATCCAGGCCGCGCTCAACGCGCGCGGATGCGTCCACGTCCCGGCGCGCAAGGCTCCATACTATCTCGATTCGCCGATTGTCCTGGGTCCGGGCCAGACGCTCGTCGCCGACCCCGGCGCCGAGTTCCGGCTCGTTCCCGGCACTGACACGTGCCTGCTGCGCAACAGCTCGGTCGTGGGCATGGATCCGCAGTCGCTCGCGATCCCGGACGTTCCCCTCGACGAAGGACTATACGTCGAGGGCGGCGTGTGGACTTCGCTCCTCACGGCTCCGGACGAGCGCAACGGCAATCTCTGGGGCCATGTCTCGAAATCGGCGCCAGTCCATGGCTGCTATGGCGCGTTCGTATTCAACCACGTGCGCGGACTAGTCGTGCGGAACGTGACCATACGGCAGTGCAACATGCACGGAATCCAGCTTTCGGACGCGCACGACTTCCTCGTTGACGGCGTCGTGTTCGACCGACAGGGGCGAGACGGCGTCCACGTCCACGGCGCAAGCGACTGGGGCGTCATCCGGCGTGTCGCCGGCGACACGCGCGACGACTTCATCGCGCTCAACGCCTGGGACTGGTCGCACACCTCGCCGACGCACGGGCCGATCCGCAACGTTGTCGTGGAGGACTCGGAATGCGTGAACGCTCCGGACGGAGACAGGCCCGAGGGATGCTGCGCAATCCGCATCCAGCCGGGCAACAGGCCCCGCCCCGTCGGCGGAACGCTCGCATGCCCGGTGGAGTCCGTCGTTTTCAGGCGCCTCTCCAACGTGCGCGTGTTCAAGATGTATGACCAGCCGAATCTCGAACTGGGGCGCGACAAGGACCGCAGCGAACCGATCGGCACGATGCGCGACCTGTTCTTCGACTCGCTCTCCTTCGACCGGGCGTGCGCGTTCGAAATCGCCGACAATCTCCATGGCTGCGACATTTCTCGAGTCCACTTCTCCTACGACGCCGGGGAAACGCCGCTTGTCAGTATCCGCCCCAAGTCCGGCACGTGGAAGCACGACCCTGCGGACCCATCGACCTGGGTCGAAATCTATTCGCCGGACGAGGACTTCTCGGTTCGCGGCCTTTCGACGCGCCTCTTCACAATCCGGCGGGGCGGGCGCGACATTCCCGCCGACGCCGGCTCGTTCGTCCATGTCGAAAACGGACGACTAAACCCGGACTGGCCGGCAACGACGCCTCGCGGCGGCACTGGCAAGGTGTCGTTCTCGTGGCGCCGCGAAGGCGCGTCTGCCGGGAGGATCCCAAAGACGTGGAAAAAATCGAAATGAAAAAGGCGATTGCAGTTTCGGCCGTCGTCGCGGCATGCCTGGCATTGCCCCTCGCGGGCCGGGCCGCGCCGTCGTTCGCGGGACAGGTCGCGGCTGCGGAATGCAGGGCGCGCTCCGGAATCGGGAACTTCGCGGAAAAGGCGCGCGCCGGCGCTCCAGTCAAGGTCGCGTATTTCGGCGGATCGATCACGGAGATGGACGGCTGGCGGCGCCTTTCGCTCGAATGGCTGCGCGCCCGCCATCCCGACTGCGCGTTCACCGAAATCGCCGCCGCGATCGGCGGCACCGGTTCCCCGCTCGGCGTTTACCGGTTCGGGCAGGACGTCCTCGACAAGGATCCCGACCTCGTCTTCGTGGAGTTCGCCACCAACGACAACGCCCTTTCGCCGGAGGAAATCTGGCGCAACTTCGACGGCTTTATCCGGCAGGCATGGCGGAGAAACCCCGCGATCGACTTCGTGTTCGTCTATACCATCACCCAGGCGATGGCCGGCGACTACGGCCGCGGCCTCTGCCCGCGCGCCGCGAGCGCAATGGAGCAGCTTGCCGACCACTATGGCATACCGTCGATATGCTTTGGGCCGCGCGTGATGGCGGACGTGGCCGCGGGGAGGCTCGTCATGACAATTGGCGAATTCGCGACGGCGGTCCCCGAGGAGACCCCCGACCGCGACGCGGCGATCGCCGCCGAGATGGCCGCCCAGGGCAAGACGCTCTTTTCAAAGGACGGAGTCCACCCGGTCCTCGACGGCCACGCCTACTATCTTGAATCCATCAAGGCCGCCTGGCCGCAGCTGGAGCAGTCCGCCCCCGTTGACCACGCCCCGTCACTTGCGGCGCCGTTCTACGACGCGACTCTGGAGGCGGCGAAGATGGTCTCCATCACCGAAGACATGCTGTCGGGCTCCTGGCGGCGGCTCGATCCCGGCGAGCAAAACGGGAATTTCGGGGCGCGCTTCGGCGAACAGCCGTGGTTTTCCGAGACCCCAGGCGACAGGCTACGCCTCTATGTCCGCGGCACCGGCTGCACGGTCTATGACCTGGTCGGACCCGACTGCGGTCAGGTCTGGGTGACGGTTGACGGCCTCCGCAAGGCGGCGCCCGTCGCGCGCTTCGACAAGTTCTGCACCTACTACCGCGTGGGGACGCTCGTCGCGTTCTCCGGGGCCGAGGGCGTTCACGAAATCGAGTTCGAGCTAGACTCCAACCAGCCGTCACGACTTCCGGTGAAGGAGCAGGGAGTCACCGACGAGGAACTAGCTGGGCCGAAATACGACGGAACGAAGTGGATCGCGGACCGCCTCATGGTCGTGGGCAACGTGATCTCCGAATCTGAAGCGAAGGCCCCGCTCGCATACGACCCCGACCCGGAGGCGTGGTTCGACGCTGCGGTCCCGGCCTGCGTGCTCTGGCCGCGCGACGCCGCGCTCGCGTTCCGCGGCGCGTGGACGACCGACGCCGCGTCGCTCGCCGATGTCGCGGAGGTTCCGGAGCCCGGAATCCTGGAGTTCGCCACGGGACTGCGCTCGCTTTTCTTCGGCGGGGAGCGCCCGCTTTCGCTGGAGCGCAATTCGCTCGAATGCGACGCGACCGTCACGTTTCACGCCTTCGACATCGACGATCTGCCGCCAGTCGATCCGGTCTGGAAGGCGTCGATCGTCGCGGTCCGCGAGGGCGGCGCGCTTTCGTGGCGCGGCCTGAGCAACGGCTCCGGAGGGACGAACGAATGGACGCTCCTCGAAGGCGCGGCGCCGCGCGCCGAATCGACGACCGCCGCCGTTAGGATCACGCTGCGGAGAAGCGGCGGCGCGACGCGCGCGACATACGAGGTGGACGGGACGGTCCTCCGCGCCGGAGGGCGCGCTGCCGTTTCGGTGGCCGACGCCACTGCGACCATGACTGGCGTTTCGTTCAGGGGCGGCGGCGAACTGCGTTTCCTCGCAAGCCGAGCCTCCGGAAACGGCACTCTGCTGATGCTCAGCCGCAACGAGCCTGCGATCTGGCCGGGAAGCAGTTTGCTTCCGTGATCGCTCCGGCGCGGCGCGTCCGGAACACCTCGGGCAATTTGCAAACCGGGGCGGCTCATGCTAGGATTCGCGCCGTGAACGTCTCCAGCAAGCAACCGGCCGCACCGCTTCCGTCCCGCCACTGGGAACGGATCGCGGAAATCTGGCGCGGGCGGATCGGGCGCAGGCCATGGACGCCCGGATCGAGGCTGCCGGCCAACGCCGAAATCGCGCGGGAATTCGGCGTTTCGACAGGGCGGGCGCAGCAGGCGCTCCAGATGCTGAAGCGCGAGGGTCTGCTGGAGCGCGTTCCCGGCCGCGGCACCGTAGTCTCCAGTCGCGCCGCCGTCGTGGCGGCGCAACGCGACGCGGCGGCGCGCCCCGCCCGCCGGGTCGGGGTCTTGTTCAACGACTACGGCCCGATTTCGCCATACGCGGTGCGCTTCGCGCATCTGCTTTGCGGAGAACTTGGGCGGCGCGGCGTGGACGCAAGGCTGCGCCTGTTCAACCCCGCTCTGCCCGATGTCGAGAAAACGCTCGCCGACGACATCCGCGCCACCGGCTTCGCGGCGCTGTTCGTTCTTGGCACGAGCGACCCGCGCGAACGGCTCTCCGCCCTGCGGCTCCCGGTTCCGCTCCTTTCGCACGGCCCCCTCCGCCACGTCGCCTACGCGCCGGACCTCACGCTCTGGGACGAAATCGCCGACGTTCTCGCGCGACACGGCGTCAGGCGTCCCGCCTTCGCCTCGAACCTGCGGCCGGAAGTGGCCGCGCTCGCGTTCGCGCCGGACGGCCTGCGCAACATCCCCGGCAAGGACCTCTCAGGCACGTGGGCGGCGCGTTTCCGCCTCGCGTTGCAGTCCCGCGGCATACGCCCGGACCTTTCGCGCGTGGCCTACGCCTTTCCGGAGGATCCGTCTCTGCGCGACGCCCGGGCCATCGGCGAGGCGGCGCACGCCGCGGTCGGGAAGCTCCTTGCCGCTGCGGCGCCTCCCGACGCGCTTGTCGTCCATCCCGACGATCTCGTTCCGGGCGCCGTCGCCGCCGTGCTGGAAAGCGGCCGCAGGCCGCCACGCGACCTGCTTTGCGTTTTCCACCGCAACCGCGGCATGGAGCCGTATGTCCCGTTTCCCTGCGAATGGATTTCCCACGACGTCTCCGAGGAGGCCGCGCGCTGGGCAGATCGAATCGAGGCGCTTCTCGACGGACGGGCTCTTCCGCACGAGCTAGGCCCGAACCTGATCCTGCCGGACAAGGGTTCGACGGCCTGACTGGCGGACGGCCGGAACGCAGGCGGACGGTCTGAACACAGGCCGACGATCGGAATGCGGGCGAATTGAACCGCATTAGTCTGACCGTTGCGGAGTCGTTGTTGTTCGGGTCCGGCGCGAAGGGTAGAATCCGCCGCGCAACCCCGCCTTCAGCCATGACACGCTCGCTCCAGCATCTCGTTTCCGCCGCAGCCGTTGCGCTTTGCGGATGTTTCCCCGACCCCGCCACCGCGCCGAACTCCGGCAGGGGCGCCCTCGCTCCGGAGTCCGCTCCGGAGCCGCAGCAGCCGGCACCCGCCGCCACCGAGCCGCCGGCCGGACCGCCGCTGCGCTTCGCGTTCGGCACGGCTCCGACGGGCGACGGCGGAAGCGGGTTCGGCATTCTGGCCGAATACGGCGAGGGCGGCCCGCGCCGCGTCGTCGTTACGCGCCGCACCCCATACGACGATCCGGCGCATGTCGAGCCGGACTACTTCCGCGGGTGGGGGGCTCTTTGCTCGCTGCGCGTTTACGACCCGGACGGCATCCTCGCCGCCATCGTCGAAATGGGAGAGCAGACGGAGCGCGAGCGCACGTGGACGCTCGACGTCCCGCCGGGCAGGGCCGGCACGTGGCGCGTGAGCGTCTCCGGAGGGTTCCGCCCCGCCGGGCGCGTTCCGGGCGACGAGTTCGACGTCGAAGTTCCCGCCCCTGCCGGAGCTTGGGGCGTCCGCGGCGAAAAGCGACTCTTCCTGCGCGACACGTCCCCGTTCGCCAACGGCGGCTACATGTCGTTTTCGCCGGACACGGATTTGTTCTACCTCACCGGTCGCGGCGTCGAGTGGTCGATCGGCGGCGCCCCGGTCGCGGGTGAAACGGGCCACAGCGTCTATGGTCCGGCCGTCCTCGCGCACAAGCCGGACGGCGCGGATCTACTCCGCCTCGATTTCGCGCACGGGGGAGAGGCCACACTCTTCACGGACGGCATGCCCGGCCTCGTGTCGCCCACGCCAGACATGGCGCGGACGCTGCGCGGAGGCCTAATCCAGGCCTCGAACGGACTCTGGCTCGAAGGGCCGCTTCAGGTCCGGGCGATGGAACTCGCCCTTGAGATCGCCCGCAGCGGCGGTCTCGACCTGCCTCCCGGCGCCCCGCCCATGCCGCCGCTGCCGGACATGCCCGCCAACTTCGACGAAAACTTCGTAACCGACCCGGATTCGCCCGCGCTCGGCTTCTCGCTGCCGCCCGACTCCCCGTTCCGCACTCTGCCGCACGACATGTTCCACAACCACAACACGTATTATTCGCCGGGACGTCTCGCGGAACTGGCGACCGGCGCGGCAATGGCCTCCCCCGCCCCGCCTGACGCGCCTCCGCCAGACCCTGTCGCACTGCGCCGCGCCATCGTCAACGGCCTCGCCACGCTCGCGCGCATGGACGGCGCAGGAATCATGCGCGGCATGGACGTCGGGGACACCCGCCCGCTCGCTGGCGCCCGCATGGACTGCGCATCGTCCTTCGAGTTCATGCACGGCCTCGGTCGCGGCTACGCCGCCATCCGCCACTTCCTCACGCCCGAACAGGACCGCATCTACCGCGAAGGGGTTCTTCAGGTGGCCGACAAGGAAATGGGCTTCATCAGCTACCAGTCCAACCAGATGATGCACGTCCTGGAGGGCTACTCGCGCCTGCTGGAGGCTACCGGCGAGCCGCGTCTGCACCGGGCGCTGCGCATCCAGCTGCCGGTATTCCTCCGCAACGGGCTGCACGGCAAGCACGGGCAGACCGAAGCCGGCTTCTTCAGCGAAGAGTTCGGCCCGGACGGCAACTACGACCAGATGAGCCTCGCGCCCCTCGTGCGGATGTTCCTCGCATATCGCCGCCGCGCCGACGCCGACCCCGCCCTCGTCGCGGCCATGCGGGCCGGCATCGAGAAGGACCTGCGCTTCCGGACGCTCTTCGCAATCCCCGACCCGGCCACGCCGGAAGGCACCCCGTATCAGCTCGCCTACGCGATGAACCATCGCACGGACGGTCCGTCGCACTTCGACTCCCACCGCGGCCTCGAAATTCTCTCCGCCACCGGCGAATTCCCGCTCGCGAAGGCCCTGGCAGAGTTCGGTCTCGGCGGCGAATCCGCCCCGGCGCGCGAACCGCTCGTCTTCGAGGGCTTCCCCGAGGAGCGGAGCGCGGGCTTCGTCGATCTGCCCGGCTTCGCCGCCGTCAGGCGCGGTCCGTGGTATGCGCTGCATTTCTGGAAGGTTTACGACAACAAGCCGGACGGCTTCCTCGGCCCGATGGTTCTCTGGCACGAGAAGGCCGGCATCGGACTGTGCGGCCTCAAGCACTCCCACAACCGCCAGACCCACTGGTTCGGGCGCGACATGGACGAGCGCGACATCACGTTCCCGACGGTCTATGGCCGTCTCGACGGCGCACTCTTCGTTCCCTCCCGCACGATGCGCAAGACTTTGCGCTGGGACGAACCAGGCAAGACCTGGACTGTGACGGGCATTCGGGAGTCAGCCCCTCCTCCGGGCGCTCCGGCCGACGTCCCGCTCGCTCGCGGAACGATCCGCTGGAGCACTTCGCTGGCCGACGACGGAGCGGTCTGGATGGACATTGCCGTGGACGTTCCCGGGCTTGAAAACGCCGTCGTGAACCTCCCGTTCCTCGACCAGAACGGTCGCACCGTCTGGACGCGCGACGGCTCGCGTCCGTGGACGCTCGATCCCGGCGTCTTCACGCAGCAGTCCCCGGGCGGCATGTTCCGCGTGACCTTCCCGCGCGACGTGCGCGCCACTGTGGCCGACAATCTTTCCGGAGGCCGCGGCTGGACGATGGCCCTGCGCCTCGCCGTGCCGCCAAGCGGACGCGTTCGCGTCAGAATGGAGGCGAAATGAGCGCCCGGATTTTTGTCCTGGCCGCGCTTCCGGCCATAATGTCGGCGGAGCCGCGCTCCCTTGCGGACGCGGTCGCCGAGGACCGCGCGGCGCCGACGCTGCGCGTCACGGCCGAAGCCGTCGCCACCCCGGCCTCTCAGCCAGGCGTCCGCGCCGAGGCACGGAGCGACGGGGAGCGCACTGCGTTTTCGGCCGCGTTCCCGGATCCGGATTCCGACATGCGGGCCGCCGGAGTCGGATTCCTGCTCGGCTACATTCTCGTCATCGAGGCCCGGCCTCCGGGCGCCAGCGCGGAGACGTTCGCCTCGCCGCTTCTCGCGCCGGCCGTCGGCGTCCCGGAGCCCGGCCATGTCTGCGTCGGATTCGTCGAACCGCGCGTCTGGCCGGCCGGCACCAGCTTCCTCGTCGCCGTCCACGACCGCGACGGCAATCTGCTCTGATCCCCCACCCCGCCCCGCCACACCTCGACCATGCCGACATCACGATCCATGTTCGCCGCGCCGCTGCGCGCCGCCGCGCTCTTCGCCTTCGCGCTCGCCGCGCCGCTGCGCGCCGCGGATTCCGACGGGACTCCAGCTCCCGGCGGCGCCGGGGCCTCCCTCGCGTGCGAAACGTCGCGCCCCGACAACAGCTGGTTCGTGCTCGGCGAAAAAGTGGAAAGCTCACTAGCGGCCGAGGGACTCCCGCCCGGCGCCCGCCTGCCGCTCTCCGTCGGCGTGTTCGACGAGGAGGATAACGAACTCGCGCGCATTGGCGCCGAAATCGTCGCGGACGCGGACGGCCGGTGGCGCGGCTCTTTCGCCATGCCGGCGGATCGCTACGGCTTCTACCGCGTCCGACCGGTTGCGGAGGGACCCGACGGCCCGCTCGCGCCTCCGCAGCGCGGCTCGCGCCCCGCCGGGTGCGCCACCTACGCCGTGCTGCCCGATTTCGGAGCCCTGCCCCAGCCGGACGAGGACGATGCCTTTCTCGGCCTTCACGGCGGTTCGTGGCAAATGGCCGAGGCGATGGGCGCGCATCGTCTGCTCGGCTACGGTTCCGCGGCGGAAAGCGACGAGCAATACGAGACCTGGCGGCGCGGCGAGGACGAAACCGGACGGCGGCCGTGGGCTCGCTACGGGATGCTCCTTCCGAGCGAAATCACCAACCGACGCAATTTCGGCCTCTTCACCGAGGAGGGGCTCCGTTGGATGGAGGAGCGGTTGAAGGACATGCCGCCCGGGCCCGACGGCAGGCCGCGCCGCATGATGACCCAGTTCGAACTCTGCGCCTCCGAGGAGGGCCGCCGACACTACGGCGACGCCCTGCGCGCCCTCGCGCGGCGCGCCCTAGCGCGGGACTACGGCTTCCGCCATCGCTTCTACGAGGTGTTCTGGGAGCCGGACCTCGTCGCGCCGTCGCACGAGGCGATCGTCCAGGCGGCGCGAACGGTCTGGGAGGCCGTCCACGCGGAGGACCCGGACGCGATCTGCGCCATGCCCACGTCCTGGAATCTCGCCCCACAGACGATCCCTTACCTGCGGAGCCTTCTCGAACTCGGCATCGGCAAATACATGGACGCATTTTCCGTCCATCCCTACGCCTACCCGCCCGAAAAGACGGGGCTTCGCGAGACCGCGCGCGCCGTCAAGGCGATGCTGCGCGATTTCACCGGACGCGACGTCCCGATGATCGCCACGGAATCCGGCGCGGTCGTCCACGCCACGCGCGAGGAGGAGTGCGCCGCGCGCGACGGCTTCGTGCGCGCCGCGCTGATTCTTCTGGGCGAGGGGTTCCGCTTTCACCTCCCGTTCTACGGCAGCGACTTCGGGGAGGACGGCAAGTCCTCAGCCGCCGGCGACTACGGCCTAAACTACAATCTGGAACTGCCCCGGACCAAATTCGGCCCTAAGGCGACATCCCCGCGTCCGATGTTTCCCGCCCTGGCCGCATTCGCGCTGCACGTTGACGGCATGCGCCCGACGGCGTGCCTCGAAACGCTCGGCGGGTCCGCCCTTGGCTACGCCTACCAGGGGCGCGGCGGCAAATGCACGATCGCCGTCTGGGACGCGGGCGAAAACCCCGGCGTGGCCGCGATCCCCGTGGGGCGCGAGCGCATCGGAGTGGCCGACGTTATGGGCAACGTGCGCGAAACGGCCGCGCCCGGCGGAACGCTCTCGCTCCGTCTTTCCGCGTCTCCGAAATACATTCTAGACCCCGATCCCGCGCTCTGGGGCAAGTGCGGCGCGGCGGTGCGCCTCCTTGCCGCCGAGGCGGAGCGCCGCCGCGCAGCGGAGGACGCGCTACGTCCCGTTCGCGCGTCGAACATCCGCGCCGCCTGGGTTGACGGACGTCCCGGAATCGCAGTCGATCTGAAGAACCGTTCCAGCTCCGCCGTCGCGGCCTCGCTCGCCGTCCGCTCCGGCGACGCACCCGACGCGAGCGCGAGCGCCGAGTTCGCGCTGCCCGCCGGAGGGCGGACGTCCATGCGCCTGCCGCTTGACGGCTTCCACCCCGATCCCTTCCGCAAGTATTCGCTGGTGGCCGAGGTCGCGCCCAAGGCGACGGACGGCGCCGCGACGGACGCCCCGGCGCCTGCAACGCCAACGCCCGGACCTGACCTTGCGAGCGCAAGCGTGAACTTCTTTTTCGCGAAACCAGTCCCGGACGACGCCGCGCTCGACTCCTGGCCCGCGCTCGACTTGGCGCCTCTCCCGGACAAGCCCGTGCGAAACGCTGCGCGCCACGGCGGACCGGCCGACTGCTCCGCCGCGCTCGGCGCAGGGTGGAACAAGCGCGGGCTGCTGCTCGAAGTCGTCGTCGACGACGATGTGTTCGTTCAGGATGACGAAGGATTCCTCACGTGGCGCGGGGACTGCGTCCAGCTGGGTCTCGCCAAGGACGTCGCCGGCGGCGGCGGCAACGGCTGGGCCGACCTTCTCAGGAACGCGCATTCCGAAATCGACCTCGCGCTGACCTCCGGCGGTCCGGAGGCGTATCGCACCGTCACATTCGACGGCCGGCGCTTCCCGTCCGAGGCCAACGGCGGCGGACGGATCGCCCCTGCCGAAATGCCCTTCGACGTGACGTTGCAGGCGCGCGCCGGGGGCGGCGTCCGCCTGCGCTACCGCGCGCTCGCGCCATGGGCGTTTTTCGACCGAACCGGCGCGAAAGCCGGCGAAGCAGTATGGATCGCGGCGCAGGCGAACGACCGCGACGCGCCCGAAGAGGACTATGCAAGCCAGATCGTTCCTCTCTCCGCCTTCGACCTCAAGACCGCCGCCCCCGCGAACTTCGGGGCTCTGACGCTCGTCGGCGAATAGTCTCCTCCGGGCCGCCTAACTCGGAAACGTGTCGCCGACGACGTATTGGACGACCTCAGGTATCGCTCTGGGCGGTTCGCCGGCGAGGCGGCGCAGGATTTCGGCGGCCGCGGCGCGGCCCGTCGCCTCGGGATCGAACTCGAATCGGGAAAGGGAGCGCGGATAGACTGGCACGAATCCCTTGTTGGCGACTGTCGCGGCGAACACGTCGCCGGGAATGGACACGCCGCGCTCGAAAAGGCCGAGCAGACCGCCGACGGCTAGGAAGTCGTCGGCCCAGAAGACGAGCTGCGGCCACATTTCGCGTGGACGGGCGAAACGTTCGAGCATAATTTCCATTCCGCGGCGTTCAATGTTTTCGAGAAACCCCGGGCCGTGGCTGCATCGCACGAGCGCTGGCTCCACGGACAGCCCGGCCCCGGAAAAACGGCGGCACAAGTCGTCAAATGCGCGCTTCGAGCCTAGCCCGGCAACGAGGATGCGGTCCGCTCCGTGTTTCCGGCACTGGGCGAGGAACGTGGAAATGTCGCCAATCAGCGGGGCCGGGGTCTCCACGCCCGAATCCCCCTCCTTCGTGGCGAACGGAATGCCGGCGCGCTCGATGTGGCGCAGCGCGGAAAGCGGGCAGAAAAGCGGAAAGGCAAAATCGAGGTTGCGCCGCAGCGCAAGATCCAGAGGGCCGCAGTCAAGGGAACCGGCTGGCCTGCGCCCGAGAGTCACGACCTCGAACAGATACCCGGACGCAGCCAGCACCCTGCGCATCGCGCCGAAAAGCGTCGTCGTGTGGTAGGCGCCCTCGCGGTCTTCCGGCACGACGCCCAGCACCCGGCCCTTCCACACCGTCTGCCTGCGCCCGACGACGACGCAGCCCACGCCTCGGCGCGGGTTCACCAGATTTTCGGTCGCCAGCGTCGCGATCGCCGCGCGCGGCACCTGCACGCTCGTGCCGAGCGCCTTGGCGAGTTCCACAATCGTCGGAAGCACGTCGCCCTTGCGGTAGTATCCGGAAAGAATCGCCGTGCGGAGCCCGTCCGCGAGCTGGTCGGACAGGTTGACGGCGGCCGCACGGTCGAGACGGAACGGAACGAATTTGGACATGCGGGAAATGCTACCATGCGCTCCCACCCCGGTCAACGAAAACCGCCGCGACGGGGAACGCCGCGACGAAGCGGCGGTGCAGGTCCTTGTCGCCGTATGGGTCGTCCGCTCCGGCCAGCTCGGCGGCGGCGTAGCCGCTTCGCACGCGCAGCAGCGTCAGGCGCCGCGATGCTGGATCGGCGGCGAAGTCGATCCGGAACATCCGCAGCGAGAGGACACCGCCCTCCGGCGTTCGCGCGACGCGCTTGCGCGTGGCGTCGAACGGCGCGAGCGAGAGCTGAAGCCGCGCCGTCGCCGCCAGGTCCGGCCCCCTCCACGCGAGCACCGCGGCGGCCTGTTCCCGGAACGGCGCGGATTCCTCCACGGCCCAGCGCTCCGCCGCCTGGCGCTCCACCCAGCCCGCGGCGGCGTCCGGAAAGGCGTCCGCCGCCGGGACGTAGGGCTTGAGGTCGAGCACCGGCGTGCCGTCCAGCAGGTCCGCCTCCGCGACTCGGACGCGCAGCCCCTCGACGCCGAGCAGGCGCACGCACGAGAGCCCGATCGGGTTCGGACGGTAGGGAGAGCGCGTGGCGAAGACGCCGACGCGCTCCGGCCCCTCCGCCGGCGCTACTGGCGGGCGCGCGGTCGGGCGCCACGAGCCGGCGTTGCGGTCGAAGACGAAGAGCAGCCACGCGCGGGAAAAGCCCGCCAGGTCCCGCAGCGCCGTCTCGAAATTGCGGCCCGGAGCGAATTCGACCACGCCCTCGCCGCCACCCTCGAACACGCCCTGCCGCGGCGCGTCGTATTTGCGCGCTGCGGCGCCGCGGAAGACGGCGACCGGGCGAAAACTCCATTCTCCCCCGTCCCAGTCGCCGTCCCGCACGGCGCGCCCGATCACATGGTCCATCCCGATCGCCTCGCTAGTATCGGCGGCCGTTGTTGGAGGGATCGCCGGCGAACGCGGCGAGGTGCAGCTCTGCTTCGAGCGCGCGCACGATGTCCTGAGGGGATGACGTCTTCATGCCCCGAAGGCTACCACACCCCGCCACTCCGGGGCAAGGCGGACGGGTTTTCAACCTTTCGACTTTTCGCTAGACTTGGAGCCGCAAACGACGCGGAGCGCGTCAAGCCGCACATGTCCGCCACAATCCTCTATCTCGACACTATTCCCGGCAACCGCATCCAGGAGACGACGCTTGCCGGGATGCGCCGCTACGCCGTCGCGCGCGGCTGGGACGTCGAGGCTGTTCCGTGGGATCGATCCCGCCCGGAAGCGCTCCCGGCGCTGCTGGCCCGGCATCGCCCGGTCGGATGCGTGGTGGAGTGCGCCGACGGACGGAGCGACCTTCCTCCCCGCCTGTTCGGCGGCGTTCCCGCAGTGTATCTCCACGGAGTCCCGGGTCTCTATGGCTTGAAGGCCCGGCAGCTCAACACGGACAACGCCGCCATCGCAAGCGCCGCGTTCCGCGAACTCTCCGCCGGTCGCCCCGCCGCTTACGCGCTCGTCGGGTTCCGCGCCGCGTTCGCCTGGTCGGAGGCGCGAGAACGGGCGTTCGCCGACATCGCCCGCGCGTCCGGGAAGCCGTTTTTCCGGTTCCGCCGCATCGGCGGGCGCGACAACCGCCGCGACGAAAACCGCGAGGAGCGGATGTCCCGCTTTCTTTCGCGCCTGCCGCCGCACACCGCCGTTTTCGCGGCGAACGACGCCACCGCCGCCGAGGTGGCGCAGGCCGCGCGTGCGGCCGGGCAACTCATTCCACGGGACATGACACTGCTGGGAGTTGACAACAACGAGTCCATTTGCGCGGCTTGCGTCCCACCGCTCTCCAGCATCCAGGTGGATTTCGAGCGCACGGGTTTCCTCGTCGCGCGGATGATCGGAGATGTCCTGGCCGAGAAGAACGCAAAGGGTCGCAGGGACTTTGCGAACGCCGCGTACTTTGCGCCGAAAAGGGGAAGCGCCACCATCGGCCCGCTGCTTGCCGTGCGTCGCGAATCGACGCGCGGCTTCGGAAGACGCGAGCCGCAGATCCTCCGCGCCGTGGAAATGATCCGGCTCGAAGCCTCCGAGGGCCTTTCGGCCGGTGCGCTTGCGGCGCGATTCCCCGGCTCGCGGAGACTTTTCGAACTGCGCTTCCGGGAGGCGCGCGGACATTCCGTCCTCGACGAAATCCTGCACGTCCGCCTCGAAAAGGTCTTCACGCTTCTCGCCCGAACCGACACTCCCATCGGCGCCATCGCCGCCCTGTGCGGATTCGGCTCCGACATTGCCCTGCGGCAGCTCTTCGTTTCGCGAACCGGAATGTCCATGCGCGAATGGCGCAGGCGAAACCGCAAATAGCGTCCGATCTTACGGGCAGGCCGGCTGCGGCCGCAGTGTATGATTTTTTTCGCAAAATCATCACTTTTGGACGGAGGCCATGGTATCATTGGCCGCGAAAGGACCCCGTCATGCTTTTTTCACGAGTCATTCCCGTCCTAGTTGCCGGCATCGCATTTGCTGCATCGGCGACGGACGCCGCCGTGTCTGGTATCGCCCTCGCCGACTTCGTCGCGAAGGCCCGTCCGGACACGGCGCTAGGGGATGCGGCCTCCGGCCGCGCCGCCGCGGGCAGGATGCCCGCGCTCCCAGACCAAGCCGCGCTCCTCGTCCGCACCGGCGCCGAATACGCCTGGCCCGGCGTGGAACTGCGCTTCCCGGACGGCCCGCGCGATCTCTCCGGCGCAGGCATGCTGCGCGTCATCGTGAGCAACGCGTGCGAAAAGGCATACATGGTCCACGCGATGCTCCGCACTGGCGCCGATCAGGGGCGCTCGCCCTCGGGCTGCGCCACGCTGCGTCCCGGAGCCGTGCGCGAGATCGCGATTCCCCTGCGGAACATCCCGTGGGTGCTTTCCGCGCCGCTCGACCTTCCCGGCATGCGCCAGAAGCCCGGCACGGCCGACTCGACGACCTACGACCTCTCCGCCTGCTCCGGCATCGACGTCTATCGCGTCCAGACGTCGCGCAAGGAGGCGGTGTCGTTCGCGGTCCTTTCCGTCTCGTTCGGCGAAAACCCGGTCGCGCCGGCTGTGCTCGACGCCGCGACGTTCTTCCCGTTCGTGGACAGGTTCGGCCAGTTCCGGCACGCGGACTGGCCGCTCAAGATCCACTCCGACGAGGAACTGGCCGCCGCCGCCGCGCGCGAGGAGGCGTGGCTTGCGGCGCACGCCGGAAGCCCCATCCCGGACGCCGACCGCTACGGCGGCTGGGCGGGCGGCCCGCAGCTGGAAGCGACGGGATACTTCCGCACCGAAAAGCTCGGCGGCACCTGGTGGCTCGTCGATCCGGAGGGCCACCTCTTCTTCTCGCACGGCATCGCGTGCGTCTATGCCGACACGCCGACGCCCGTCACCAGGCGCGAGCATTTCTTCGAGTGGCTGCCGGAGAGGGGCGAACAGCTCTTCTGCGGCTGGGTGGCGCGCGCCGACGGGCGCCTCAACATCGACTTCGCGCAAATCAACCAGAAGCGCAAGTGGGGCGCGGACTGGAAGCCGCGCTTCGCCGACCTCGCCGCGCGCCGCTGCCTCGCCTGGGGCGTTAACACAATGGGCAACTGGACGACCGACTACGCCTGGGCGCCGCGCCGCGTCCCCTACACCGTCTGGATCCATTCGCGCTCCTTCCCGCACAAGCTCCCGATTGCGCGCAAGGGCTTCGGCGACCGCCTCCCGGACGTCTTCCACCCCGACTACCCGGCCTACATCCGAGCCCGCGCCGCCGACATGGCCGCCAAGGTCGCGGACGACCCGATGTGCCTCGGCGTCTTCGTGGACAACGAACTGGCGTGGGACACGGCGGAAGACCCCGCCGCCTACGCGGAGAAGTATTTCGGGATCGTCGAAGCGGCGGTGCGCGAGGCATTCCCGCACCACCTCTACCTCGGATGCCGCTTCGCGTGGGGCGGCGAGGACGTCTGGCGCGTCGCCGCGCGCCACTGCGACGTCGTGAGCGTCAACTTCTACGAGCGCGCCCCGGCGCGCGACCTGCCGCCCGGCGCGGAGGACAAGCCGCTCCTCATCGGCGAATACCATTTCGGCTCGCTCGACAGCGGGATGTTCGGCGGCGGCCTCGTCACGGTCTTCGACCAGAAGGAGCGCGGCGACGCCTACCGCTCGTTCGTGCGCGACTGCCTCGACCATCCGCGCTTCGTCGGGTGCCATTGGTTCCAGTGGCAGGACCAGGCGCTCACCGGCCGCCCTGACGGCGAGAACTACGCCTGCGGCTTCGTCACCGCCTGCGACGTGCCCTATCCCGAACTCGTCCGCGCCGCGCGCGACATCGCCGTGGAAATGTATCCCAGGCGCTTCCACAGAGAATAACCGCCCCGCCGCTTTTCAACCTTTCAACTTTTCAACCGGAAAAGGAACCCCCATGAAAACTCAGCGCACCACCTCCCGCCTTGCCGCCATTTGCGCGCTCGCCGTGCAAACGGCGAGTTCATCCGCCCGCGCCCTGGCAAATCGCGCCTCCCGCCTTGCAGCCATTTGCGCGCTCGCCGTGCAAACGGCGAGTTCGACCGCCCGCGCCGACACCATCTACATGACCAAGACGCAGACCGGCGACCAGACGGCCTTCACGGACGGGCAGTTCTGGTCTGACGGCGCCGCGCCGTCGCCGGACAAGGACTACATGACGCGCATATCCGGAACGCTGCGGACGCCGCAAGGATGGAGCACGTGGGCGGACATCTTTGATTTCAAGGGGCGCTCGCTCACCATCGGCGATCCGGACAACCCGTCGACGGGCGGCTACATGCTGCTCCGCACCGGTGCCGGAGGCTGCAAGGTCTCCGATCTCCGCCTTGCAGGAAACGCGCAAATTTCCTCCGGCGTGAACCGCTCCACGGTTCTGATGGGCGCGACCACCGTCCTCGCGGACGACGATCACCCCGCCGTCGTCCACGTCAGGCCCGGATACACGCTTACGTGGAACAGCCAGCTCTCCGGTGCCGCCGGAACGCGCATCCGCTTCGACTGCGAAACGTCCGCCGGCGGGACGCTCGAATCGACCGTGGATCACGTCTTGACGTTCGCCGGAACGATGGAACTCGGCGACAACCTCTACTTCCACCCCTACCACTGGAATCGCATCCCGTCGCTCTGCTTCAACGGAACCGGCGCGAGGCTGTTCTGCGAGTTCGAATATCCGAAGCATCTTCTCGCCGACAGCGCCGGCCGGGCGATTTCCGTCGGGCCGAAGGGCGGCACGTGGCTCGTGAGCAACTGGAACAAGCGCACCCGCGTGGACTGGCCCGTCTCCGGCACGGGGACGCTGACGATCGACGGAACTGGTTCCGGCGTCCTTGCCTTCGAGGGCGCGTTCTCCGGCTCCCCGACCATCGCCGTAACTGACACTGGCGCCATCGCGCTAACGAACGGTGTCTCGTTCGCGCAGGAGAGCGGCGTGGCGATCGCGCTCGGCGCCGGGACGCTCCACCTTTCCGCTGACGCCATGCCGGCGCCTGCCGCGTTCTCCGCCGCTGACGGCGCGACCATCGTCCTATACCCTGATGCCGCGACTGGCGAGACCATCCCGCTCAAGGCCGCTTCCTCCGCTTCGCTTTCTGGCACTGTCGCGGTGAAGCTCGCCGCCTATCCCGCCGCGATGCCCGAAGGCGGACTCCTTCCGTTCCTCGTCGTCCCCGCCGCGACCGACCTTTCCGGCGTCGCATTCTACTGGCAGGGCGTCGGCTACGGCCAGCCCGTCGGGGAGATTGTCGTGTCCGATCCGATGGACGGCTTCGTCACGGTCTCCGCGAAGCTCTCCACCATCGCCGGACCGGTCACGCCCACGACCGGCGGTTCCGCCGCGACCTACTTCGAGACGGCCTCGCATTGGAGCGACGGTCTCGCCCACCACGCCACAAACTATCTCGTGACGGGTCACTCGAACGTCCGCGCCACATCCGCTGACTGGGTGCACACGTGGGAATGCAAAGCCGACGCCGTCACGCTCGTCGATTCGAGATTCCTTACCAAGCAGCGCAACCGCCTCTACTTCAAGGACCTCCGCCTCTACGGGAACAGCGGACTGGGCATCGCCAGCTTCGATGGCGGCGCCGCGACCGAGGACCTCAACCTCTACGGCGGCCTGACCGTCGCCACCGACGCGCGCGGCTACGACGGCGTCTATTTCTCCTGCAACAACGCGAACTTCCGTCGCGGCATCGTGCATTCCGCGCTTGCCGGCTCCGGAAACCTCTTCCTCACGGGCGAGAGCGTCAACGCGGGCGGCGTCGTCTGGCAGCTCTGCGGCGACAACGCAGCGTATCGCGGCTCCATCGAGTCCTACACGACCAACGCCGCGTGGAAGGTCTCGCTCGACGCGCAGAGCGCCACCGCGCTCGGCGGCGCCCCGGCCGCGTTCCTCCAGCACGGCCTCTACCTCGGCCCCAACGCCACGCTCAACGTCACAAATGTCGCCGTCGCCGTCGCGGACGCCACGCGCGGCGTCACGGTCTCCAACGCCACGATCAACGTCGGCGCGGGCCTGGACTTCGCCATCTCCTCGCAGACGCTCCTCGGCGGCGCCGTGACGAAGACCGGCGCCGGCACGTGGACGCTCGGCGGAGCCTCCGCCCCCGCGACCGACGCGACGCTCTCGGTCGCGGAGGGGACGCTCGCCTTTGCCGCCGCCGACGACGCCGCCGGCGCCGCGCTTTCCTTCGCCGACGGCGCGGCACTCGGCGTCTGTGCGCTCGGCGAGCAATCGCCGAGTTCCACCGGCGTCATCCTCACAAACGGCCTCTCCACCGCCGGCGCGACGCTCCCCGTGCGCATCATCGCGCCGGGCGCCGCCAAGTCCGACTCCTTCCGCCTCGCCGCCTTCACCGCCCCCGCCGCCACCGTCGATGCGCTCCTGCCGCGCCTCGCCGGCTCGGCGAGCCACGCCGCCTCGGCCGCGGTCACCTTCTCCGCCTCCGACGCCTTCACGCTCGGCGGCGTCTCCGTGAAGACCGTGACCGCCTCGGTGTCCCCCGCCGCATTCATCCTCGTCGTGCGATAGGCGCCACGTCGAAGCGCCGTCGAAGCCGTGTTTTTGACACGTGCTGGGGCGTTTTGTAGAATCCTGTCCGTGAAACTCGATTCCATTCGACTTTCCGGTAGGCAAATCGCCGACATCCCCACGTCCGTGCCGGAGGACATGGCGGACATCACGGCCCGCTACGTCCGGGCGCGCCTCGTGGCGTAGAACGTTTCATCCTAGGTTGAAGATGAGCGAAATCAGAACAATACCCCGTTTCCACCTGCTAGCCTCGCGGCGGTTCATGCTCGACAACGAAATCGTCCTGTCAGAGTTCGTCCCGGGGACGGTTGCCTGCCCCAGCCTCCAGAACGGCGCAATGCCGTATTGCCCTGCGCCGCCGCGCGCGGCGTTCGGCGGCGGCGCGATGACGCTTTCCGCGCCGCAGGACGCCGCGGCGGAGGGGACGTTTTTCGTTGGCGGATTCTTCCCCGGCATCCATTTCAGCGCCGACGTCCGCAGTCTGTCGCCGGGCGCGGCGGCGCTGCTCGACATCGCGCCGCCAGACGGGTCGATCCTCTTCCGCGTCCGCGCGGAACCGGGCAAGCCGGTTTCGTTCGCCGAGACGCGCAGCGCGGCGAACCTCGCATGCGAGCTCGCCAACCCGCAGGTCGTCCCGCCGCCGCCGTTCAGGCTCTCCGCGGTCACCGCGGGGCCGACGATCCTCCTCGCCGCGCGCAAGGACGGCGACGTGCGCTTTCTCGGCTCCGTGACGCTCGACGAATCACCCGAAAACGACATCCGCCGCCGCGACTTTGCGGGCGTCCTCAAATGCGCCGCCGGCGCGGCGCTTCCGCCAGGCGGCGCCGCCGCCATCGAGCGCGCCGCCGTGTCGCTCACGGCCGGCGTCGGCCAGGCCGACTTCTGCATCGTAACCGACGGCCCCGGGTGCAGGCCCTACACGGAGGGCGGCCGAATGTTCTGCACATTCTCCGCCCGCGCCGGGATGAAATACACCAAGTCCGTCGCGAGCTTCGACCCGACCGTCTTCGACTTCCGCATGGAGGGCATTCTCCTCACGACCTACGGCGACGACGACCCACTTCTGCGCAACGACGCCATTGATCACATTTTCCGCGATTCGGACGGCTCCTGGAAAGGCGTCGCCATCGGCTGGTCCACCACGGCCCACAATCTCAACCCCTCCACGCGCAAGGGCAGCGGCCTCGTCGTCGTGGAGACGCGCGAGTGCCCGCTCCACGGCATCCACGTCCTTCCCGCGCGGCCGCTCGTGGTTGGCGAGGGCATCAAGAGCGAGGATCCGCACTTGCACTACGACGCCGAGGCTGGCAAGTGGCGCCTCTCCACGTCGTCCTTCACGCCGCAGGGACTGCGGGCGCACCTCTGGGAATCCGACCGCTGGGACGGCCCCTACACGCGCCTTGCCGGCCCTGGCCGCTTCGACTCCACCGGGTGCCAGATCATGGAGTTCGGCGGACGCAAGTTCGTCATGACAGCCAACTTGGAGCGGATGCGCCCGGTCTATGCCTATCCCACGCTGGACTACGTCGGCGAATGGCCGTGCGACATGGAGCCCAGCGACGGCGACTGCCCCAACGGGCGCGTCTTCACCGCCTGGGCCGCGACCCCTGCCGGCTGCCCGTGGCGCTACGTCATGATCACGATGGACCGACGCAACTTCCCCGGCATGCCCGATCCCAACTGGACCTACGGCGGCATCCGCTTCTACGTGGCGTAGGCCGCCAGGCATTTATGCCATGGCGGAAGTTGGCCAATGATGGTGTCGTGGAGTTTGAGGAAGAAACTCTAGGATGAGATATTTTCCGCCGTGAGGCGGGTGAAGGCGCCGCGGGTGAGGAGCGCCATGCGGCGCGCCCGGACGCCGCAAATCGTGATGTCCGCCATGTCCTCCGGCACGGCGGGCGGGGTGGCGTATGCATGGTCGTCGCCGAGGTTCACGCCGCGGGGCGTGTAGCCGTCCATGTAGGTCTTGCCGTCGGCCGTGTCGAGGACGTCTTCGACGCGCACCCTGCGGACGCGACCGCCGCCCTGCGCAAGGAGGCGCACGAGGGAGCAGCAGGACGAGGCGTGGACGCGCCGCACCGTGACGTCGCTGATCTCGAGCGGCGTCCCCTCGGGGAAAAACGTCCGCTCCAGTTCGCCCGGAAGGCACGTGATGGCGACGGTGTCGTCCTCCGTGAATCCGGAGACATCCTCAATCGCGATGTCGTGGCATCCGGCCCGGAGGTCGATTCCGTCGGCGTTCTTCACGCGGATTTCGGCGTAACGGTCGAGCCGTATGCGAGGCAGGAGTTCGCCTTCGGGCGTGACTGACGTGTGGTCCGCCAGGAAGGAAAGGCGCCGGAGCGAGCCGTCGGAGCATCCGACGAACGTGAGCGACCACCAGCGCTGGTTTTGGCAATGGACGCCCTCGACGCGGAAGCTGCGGACGTTGGTGAAGAGCGCGAGCGAGTTCACCCAGATCGGCGGGCGTCCGTCGCGCCCCGCGTTTTTCTCGTGGAGTCCGTTCCACTCGCCGCCGTCGAGCGTGGCCGGCGCGCCGTCGGCGCCGGGAAAGCCCAGGATGGCGACGTTTTCGGCGCCGTCGGCGCGGAAGAGGTTGCAGAACGTCCCGGTCGCCTGCACGAGGTGCGCCCCGCGAAGTTCCAGCGTGAAATCAGACGGCAGGTCGATCGTTTCGCCGATGACGTGCCGGCCCGTCACGACAAGCCGCCGCGGCAGTTCCGACGTGTCGGCGCCAACCTGCTTCGCGAAGCGGAGAAGGGATGGCGGCACGGACGTGGGAATGTCTGCGGTCTGCCTGTCGGAAAGTTCAATGGAATCGTGTTTCATGGCTGTGTTCAGGCGTTTGCCATGTGATTCTGCCTAAGCCCCTCCCATTAGTCAATAAGGGGGCGTCCACAGGGCGCATCTCGCCTCGAAAGGCCCTCGCGGATTTCGGCGGCGAAGGTGCGGCGGAGGGCTCGGAATTCCGTGTCGGTCATTACGGTGCCTTCCGTGCCCAGGCCGAGAATGCGGGTGCCGGTTCCGGTGATCGCAGCCCCTTTGTAAATCTGCCAGTAGTCCGACGAATCGTTCTGCCCGGGCCAGAAGTTGTTCACCGTGATCGGGGCGGAAATCGTGTATGTCTGGTCGCCGATCTGGCCGGTCGTGCGGTTGTCCGTCGGCTAACCGGCGTATGCATACTCCCCGCCTTCGTTGGACGAGGCGGCCGCGAGGACTCTGCCGGGCGTCGCGAGCGCGAGGAGGGCCGCAGCGAGGAATGTCGATGCAATCTTGACCGGGGTGATCGGCGAACGGGCCGGGGCATTTCCCCCGCCGCATGATGCTTTGCATTCGTTCATGGATTTGCTCCGTTGTGGTTATTGCCATTGTTTCCGCCGCGCCGTGCGGGGAAAGAAGTGGAGGTTGGCGGCGTCTCGCGGATCCAGACGCGCATTTCGGACGGACCGCGGTTCTGCCAGAGGGCGTAGGGGATCGCGGTGAAGACGCGGCGGCGGACGCGCGGGACGGCGGAGGAGTAGAGTTCGTCGCCGGGGCGTTCGCGGACGAGGGCGCGCCCACGGATCGCCATCGTGCCTCGCGGGAGGCCGCGCGCCTGGACGAGCGCGAAGTCCTGCGAGGCGTCGATTTCAAAGCGATGCAGGTCCGGTCCGTTGTCCACGCTTTCCAGCGCATAGACGAGCGGGCCGCGCTGGATCGCGACGCACCCGGCGTCGTCCGCGACGTTCGCATGGGCGCGGACGGTTTCGACCGGCATCGCGAGGTCGAGCGTCACGGCGTCGCCCGGCACCCATGCGCGGCGGACGGAGACAAAGCCGCCCTTCGCGGCGGCGCGGACGCGCCGGCCGTTGACGGCGAGCGCGAAGCGGCGGCACCAGCCGGGAATGCGCAGCGATAGCGCGAAGAGGCTGGAGGCGCTAGGACGGCTAGAATCCCTAGAATCCCTAGGATCCCTAGGATCGCTAGAGTCCCTAGGACCCCTAGGCTCCCTAGGAGCCTCGACCAGCACCGTTATCTTTCCGTCGTATGGATAATCGCTTTCGACTACAAGCCGCAGTCCGTTGTCGAGGTCGAGCGCGGAGGCGGCGGGAACGAGGAGCCGCACTTCGCTTCCGTCCGGCGCGAGCGCCCAGCATAGCTCTCCGAGCTGCGGCAGGAAGCGGCAGAAGTTCGTGGGACAGCACGAGCAGGCGAACCACGACTGCCGCTGCGCCGGCCATCGCGAGTCGGCGTTGGATTCGAGCGGATTCTGGTAGAAGAACCGGTCTCCGGAAAGGGAGACGCCGGACAGGACGCCGTTGTAGATCGCGCGCTCCATGACGTCGACGTGGCGGGCGTCGCCCGTGATCGCGTGGAGGCGCTTTTCGAGAAGCGCGAGCCCGATCGAGGCGCAGCTTTCGGCGTAGGCGTCCTTGTTGCGCAGGTGCCAGTCGTTCTCGAAGCGCTCGTCGCCCCACGGGGAAGTGCCGATCCCGCCCGTGACGAGCATCCGGCGCTCCGTGGCGTTTTTCTCCATGCGCAGCGCGGCTTCGAGAAGCCCCGCGTCGCCGGTCGCGTCGGCGACGTCGGCCATGCCGCACGCGAGATAGGCCCAGCGCACGGCGTGCCCGTGGGCGTCCGCCTGTTCGCGCACCGGGGCGTCGGCCTGATAGTCGGAAAGCGGGTGGCGGACCGGGCTGCCCTCGGCTTCGAAGTAGTTGGGCGCGCGGCCGCGTTCGTCGATGAAATACTTCGCGAGGCGCAGGTATTTCGCCCGCCCGGTCGTGGCGGCCAGACGGCAGAGCGCAAGTTCCAGCTCCTCGTGGCCGGGATAGCCGCGCCTTTTTCCCCTGCCGCGCCCGAAAACGGAGCCGATGAGATCGGCGCAACAGCACGCCGCGTCGAGAAAGACGCGCGAGCCGGTCGCCTCGAAGTGCGCGACCGCCGCCTCGATCAGGTGGCCCGCGCAGTAGAGCTCGTGCATGTCGCGCAGGTTCGACCAGCGCTTGTCCGGTGCCGTGAGCGTGTAGAACGAGTTGAGGTAGCCGTCCGGGCGCTGGGCGGCGGCGACGACGGCGACCAGCCCGTCAAGTTTCCTCGCGAGCGCCGGATCGGGGTGGATGCGCAGGTCGCGCGCCATGCCCTCCATCACCTTCGCCACGTCGCTGTCCCAGAAGTGGTGCGGTCTCCAATCCCGGGATTCGTCCCAGTCGAGGCGGAGAGCGTCGATGCGGTGCGTCTTTTCGCAGAAATCCAGCGAGGATGGAATCGTCGCGGCGCGGTTCGCCGCCTGGCGCGGGGCCAGCACGGGATCGCAAAGACGGACTGCTTCGGGTTTCGGAGAACGGAATTTCATCGGGGAAGGCAGAAATGGGCGTGCGGCGAAAGCGCCGCGAAACGTCTTCGACTATACCTTTGGAATCCCGCCGAGACAAGAGCCGGGAACCGCAGAAAAGCGGAACGATTCCGACTTTTCCGCGCGTCGCGTCTTGCCATTTTCCGGTCGGTCGCGCAGAATGGGGGCCACGGAGAAACGATGGCGATGCGCAAGACACTTCGGAAAAACGGGAGCCGGACGGATCCCTTCGCGTTCGAGTTCGTCAACATGGGCAAGTTCATTTCCGCCGGAAGGGGGAAGCACGAGACACGGACGATTTCCGACTCGGAACTCATCTTCGTCACGGCGGGCTCGCTTGGCATCCGCGTCGGAGACCGGGCCTACGATCTCGGGCCGGGGCGGTTCCTGCTTCTGCCGGCTGGCGTCGAACACGGCGGAACGCGGCCGTATTCGCGCGATCTGGCCTTCTACTGGATCCACATGCGTCCGGACGAGGCGCGCCAGCGCGCCTTTCCGGCGAGCGGAACGGCCGTGCGCTACGAGGCCGTCGCGTTCTGGTGCGACGCGTTGCTCTCCGAGCAGCGCGTTCCCGGAAACGAAGAGGTCTGCAACCGGCTTCTTGCGCTCGTCTTCTGCGAACTCGCGCGGCCGCCCCTGGCCCCCGACCCCTCGGAAGACGAAACGGGGCGCGGCGGCGACGTGCTGGCGTCCGCCGCCCGGAGACGGCTCCGTCTCGAATTCCGCTCCTCCCGCTGCACCACCGCGACGATCGCCGCCGCCATCCGGTGCAATCCGGACTACCTCGGTCGGGTGTACCGGAAACGGTTCGGCGAAACGCTGACGGAAACCATCGAGTCGATGCGCCTCGCCCATGCCGAAACGCTGCTGCGCACGACGATGCTGACCATCGCCCAGATCTCCGACGACGCCGGCTACGCCTCGCCGTCGTATTTCCGCCGGCGCTTCAAGCTGCGGCACTCGGTTTCTCCGAAAGTCTGGCGCAAGGCGCACACCGACGCCGTCGCGCACGTCAACTCGGTGTAGCCAACTGGGCGTGACCAAACCTTGTCAGAACGCAAAGGACGAAATCGCGCGGGCCGATGTGTCCCGGGGCTTTGCCCAGTTGAAAGGTTGAAAAGTTGAAAGGTTGATAAGTCTGATGCCGAATATCTGTGGATGGGATGTCGAATGGTCAAGTTGTTTTAGCCACAAAGAACGCAAAGAACACAAAGTTTCTGGAAAATGGCGGCTTGTGGCATAGCCGCCACGGCGGCGTCCGATGCCACGGCCACCATTTTCCTAGCGCTCTTTGCGTTCCGCTGCATGGACAGTTTCTGGTCGCGCCCGGCAACATTTTCCAACTTGGCTTTCTTCCCGCGT
>DJYI01000065.1:22802-23163 GCA_002448475.1 Verrucomicrobia bacterium UBA6982 | reverse complement strand
CTTGTGTGTTGCTCATGGGCGAGGAAGTATAGTTATTTACATGCCCAATGTCAAGCACTTTTTTCAAAAAAAGTTTTTCGCCCTGTTTTCACCGCCCCGAAGGTCGGCCGGGGACGGCAAGAACAAATGTTTCCGTCTCGCCTCCGAGCGCGAGATCAGCAATAACCCCTATCCCTGACCGAATACCCTTCGCCACGCATCGGCGCTTGCATCCAAAAGCCGTTTCTGTCATACTTCCCCCCGTCGCGCCGCAAGGCGCGTCACGATTTGCACCCGCAAGTCATTCATTCCGCTAAACCGGCGGAGAGGCTTCTTGTTCCGTCCCGGTGGAGCCTCCCGCCCCTCCGGGACCCATGCCATT
>DJYI01000065.1:0-22716 GCA_002448475.1 Verrucomicrobia bacterium UBA6982 | reverse complement strand
ACCCATGCCATTCCCACTCGCCCCCAAACACCGGCCGTTCCCCCGCCGCCTCCCCCTCCCGCATGAAAACTTTTCCCTGTTCTCCTTGTCAGATTCTCGCATCCAGAACGTTTGACGTAACATAAGGAGTTCTTGTAGTCCTTGCCGGCAATCTGGAAAAACGCCGGGCAATAGAGTTACTGAGACAAGAATCACCCGAATCGCACATCAACAGTAATAACAACAAATTGAAGGAGTAATGAATGAAGGTCTTGGGAATCATCCTTGTGGTTTTTGGCGCGATTATTCTCTACCCCGAAATCGTGAATCTCGCTCACGTGAAGGAAGTCGAAAACGAGGGCTTCCTTGCACAGTTGATCGCTTGGGCTAGCGGATATGCGCGAGCCCCCGACAAGGCGAGGGCTTTTTGCGGGATGGCACTGGCCGCTGCCGGCGCATTCGCGTTAATCTCTGAAGATTGAGGAATTGATTTCTGCGGCGACAGCGCGCAAGGCCGTCGCAGAACCTGCTTCCCGATTCAATTCCGCAAACCGTAGTTCACTGCGGTTCAGCGGGGTCTGTCCCCATTAGACCATGTCCCCATTAGACCAATGTTGCCATTGTGCGAATGTTGCCAATACCAATGCTGCCAGTTTCCAATTTCGCCATCATTGGAAATTGGAACTGGCAACTGGCAACACTTTCACATTGGCAACATTAGCTAAACGCTCATAAAGCCGGGGCCGTTTCCGCCGAACTTGGAGAACTGGGCCGCCTCCTCGTCGCGGACGGCGGCTTCCTCCGCGGCGGGGCGGAAGTTCTCCACCGTGTCGCGCCATTCCTCGGCCTTGCTGACGAACTCGTCCAGGTCCTTGCAGAACTCCTCCATCTCCAGGCCCTTGAACGGGAGGCCGCCAATCAGGATGATCTCGCCGGTGTCCGGCGACTCCCCAAGGGCGATGCCCTGCGTCCCGTAAAGCTGCGTGTTCGCCCTAAGAAGCATCTCGTAGAACTCCTCGCGCTTTTCCGGGGGCGGTTCGCCGATGACGGCGGCCCCCACCACGGCCAGCCCGTCCGGCGACTCCGTGAAGTCCATCGGGATGTCGTCGATCGTCAGGGAGCAGGTGCCGTCCTTGACCTCGACCCCCTCGATTCCGAGTTTTTCCGCAAACGCGGACATCAGATTTTCCAGTTCCATTGTCTTTTCTCCTTGGCGCCGCGCCGTGATTCAATCCACTTTGGAAGACGTCACACGGCCTTGGCGATTCCGTCGACGTCGATGCTGAACGAAAGATTGACGTCCAGATCGAGCCTGAGGTCTTCAGGCAGGGCTTTCGCGGCGTTTTCGGTGCTGTGCGGAACGGAAGTGTCGTTCTCGATTTTCCTGTTCGCTTGGCTGTCGAAGTTCGGCCAGTCGGCGTCGGCGAATTTCTCCAGGCTTTCCTTCGTGAGGACCACGTTGAAATCGTATTTGATGGAGCTGCCTTTGTTGGTCGCATACATGTCCGGCCTCAGATTTTCATCCGTGAGGGAGAGGAGACCCGACGTGAACTCCGTGACGGTCTTGATCACGATGTTGCCATTTTCGTCCTTAGAGAGGTTCACCGAATCCTTCCGGGAGTCGTCCCCGGCTACCTTGCTGGCCATCAGGCGCGGAACATTGCCGTTCGCATCGAACGCATTTGACACGCCCTTCAGCCCGCAGGATAGCATGCCCTGGCATGAAAACGCCATGAGCAGACAGGCCTTTATCTTGGTCTTCCTGTCGGCCTCGGCGTAGGTCTCGACCTTGCCGTCCGTGATGAATTTGACATACTCGTCGCGGGCCTTTTCCGGACCATCCAGCGTGTCGAGCAGCGGGCCATTGCCGACGCGGATGGGAAGATGGCGGTCAATATCTTGCGTGAACGCCGAAGGGTATTTGTCAAAGTTGATGTCGCCGCCGTTGGCGCCGCGCATGTCCGCAATGGACTTCGTGGCGTAGGTCTGGATGCTGGCGGTGGCAATGTTTTTCATCCGGTTCTTCAGCTCCTGGCCGGGGTTCTCGACATCGGTCAGGCCGCTGCCGGGCAGGATGAACCTGCCGATTTCGTTCGCGGCCTTGCCGGAAATTTGGAACTCCCGGAGCGCATTCCGCGTCTTCTCCTCGGTGAAGATCATCGGAGTGGAGGTCACGGAGCCGTCGATGCCGACCGTGGCGGTCCACTCGAAGGAGAACGGCAGTTCCTCGGGGCTGGAATAGCGAATCAAGATCTCGCCCGTCCTTTCGTTCTTCGACAGCGTGAAGTCGCACGAGCTGTGCTCGAGGGCGCTTATGCCGTAGATCGACAGACCGCCCCTCAGGATGCCAAGGGCCGACTGAGAGACCATCGTCATCACGCTCGACGCCTGCCGGGGACGCACCTTGCCGCACATCGCCTCGATCTTCTCGATAACCGTTCCGATGTTCTTCTTGCCTTGGGCGGTGCTGTTTGTCGCGATCGGCTCTTCGCCCGGAAAGCGGAACGTGAACGCGTTCTTGTTGAGGAGACTTTTCTCGCTCTTCATGTCGGTGTAGCCCGTCGGGCGCTCGAGATCGGATTCGAGCCGCTTGCGGCCCTCCGTTGTGGTGCCGTCGAACGCTTCGAGTCCGAGCGTTCCGCTCGACATGTACGGGGCCAACGGCGGTTGCTTGCCTCCGGTGATGGCCTCAATCGCCTCGTCCAGCGAGCAGCCCGTCTCCTGAAGCGTGTTGTACGCCGACGTTAACAGTTGCATATCGAGATTTCGTTTCACAAACTCATTCAGCACATTGTTCATGGCGTCGGAAAGCGCCTTCCCCACTTCCGCGAATTCGCACTTGCTGTCCTTCGAAAGTTCGGGGACGCAAAGCCTGGCGAGGTTCTTGAACGTAAGCTCCCCCCGTGCCTCCAGTTCCTCGATCTGGTCCAGATTATTGAGAACCCGGGCGATGACGTATTTGTTGTCCTTGGGTTCTCCGCGATCCGTTCCCCGCTTGTTGGCGGCTTCGGCGGTGTGGACGACCGGGAAGAACATGGTGACGGCCTTGAAGAACGCATTGCGCCTTTCCGGCGGAATCTGCGCAATCGTCTGGACGCAGGCCTTGTGGAGGTGGCATCCGAAAAAGTGGGACGCGACGTTGTTCTCCATGCCGAACAGTCGGTTGGCGTCCGTCTCGGCAAGATTGAAGGCCGGGTCGTGCGCGATGGACTCGAACACGAACTTCTCGAAACCGAGGCGCATGTTGGGCGTGAAGCACGCGACACTTGCGGTGAGAAGCGTCGGGGACATCCCTTCCTTGCGGGGGGCACGCTCGCCGCCGTTCTTTTGCAGCGCATCGTCCACGCCGGCGAACCAATCCTTGAACGTGTCGAGGAGCCGCATGCCGTTCTTGAAGTTCCCGGCGCTCTCCAGGAAACGGCCGCCGTAGTTCAGCAGGCGGTTCTCCTTCGTGCCGGGCGTGGACAGCCGCTCGATCGACTCGACTTCGGCCTCGCCGGTGATGGCGGAAAGGTAGCGCGCGGCGCGGGCGAGCTTCGGCATCTCCTTGGGGAGCCAGCCCAGGCGTTGCGCGACGTGCCCGGAATCCGTGCTTCTGAACGAGCCGACCATCTTGGCGTAGGTGCCGTCGTTGTCGATCGCGGCCTTGACGGCGAGGATGCGCCGGGCCGTCAGGGGCCTGCCCTTGCCGTAGTCCTCCAGCTTCATGGCGTCCTTCACGCTGTCGGGGATGTGGTCCTCCCCGCCGAACATCTCGGCGACCGCCTTCATGAAGGCCTCGCGGGTGGTGTTGTTGGCCTTCTTCAGGCTGGCGAGGCGTCCCGCCCCGACGCCGACCCAGTCGCTGGACGTGGGCTTGATGGTGCGGTTGACGATCCCGCCCAGTTCGCTCTCGGAGAGGCGGGCGACCGCCTTTTGCTTGCCTGCCGCGGCCGCACTCTCGGCGAATTGCACGAACTGCTGGAACTGCGTGTCCAGGAAAAGATTCTGGCTGTTGATGGTGCTTGGCATGGGGAGTTCTACGATCGCGAAATGGAACGAGGCGGAACGAGCATGTTGGCCTGGTGCTTTCCTCCGTTTCGTCAGCGCCGCAGATTCTCCCAGATTCCAAGGCTAAAGTCAAACCTGGCGCGCCGCCACATTGTGCTTTTCAACGGTTGAAAAGTTGAAAGGTTGAAAGGTTGAAAAGTTGAAAGTCCAATTGGAATTGGTATTGGCCATTGGCAACATTGGCAACTGGCAACAATCTACCGGATCATGCCCTGTCCTTTCCGTCGGCCAGCGTCTCCGCGACGTTGATGTAGCAGGACCGGATGCGCTCGAACGCGTTCAGAATGTCGAGTTCGGCGAGGACGCGGATGGGCGAGTCGGGGTCGTCCGGGCCCACGCGGTCCAGCTGCTTGCGCCGCGCGGCCCGGATGCGCTCGCCAATTTCGTGCGAAGTCGCCTGGAGCGCCGCCAGGTCGAACGCCGGACGCGGGGACTTGACGAGGGGCGACACCGTCGCCGCGAACGCGGTGACCGTCGCGTGCACGTCGAGGAGCGCCTGGCGGGACTGCGCGGAGAACTCCTGCCCGCCCTTGCGGAGGCGACGTGTCGCCCGCAGGATGGTCGCCGTCTCGTCCGAAATGGATTCCAGCTCGTCCGAAAGGCGCAGGAGCCGCCGCACGCGGCTCGAGACCGACGTCGGCGCGCGCTTGACCATGATCTTCCCGAGAAACTCCGTCACCTCGCGCTGCACGTTGTCCAGGACGCCCTCGCGGTGCAGGATGTGCTCCTCTTCGCGACCGGAGGCCTCGCCCGAGACGACCTTTCCGGCCGCGTCGAGCAGTTCCACGTCGCTGTCGCGCATGAACTCCACCTCCAGCAGCGCCTGGTCGCACGCGATGACCGGCGAGATGTGCGCGGACATGCTGAGCGCGCTCAGGTGCGGCTTCTCGGCCGGATTGGCCTTGATCACGCGCGAGACAAGCGCGGCGAACTGCCGGGTGAACGGCAGGAACAACGCCGTCGTGATCACGTTGAAGAGCGTGTGAATGGCCGCCATCGGTGCCGCCATGTTCGGATAGGTCGTGGCGCCGTTCACGAGGACGGCGTCGGCGTAGTGCGGGAAGAACGACGTCGCCAGCGGGAGGATGACCGGAACGAAGAACGGAACGATGACGACGGTCCCTACGATGTTGAACAGGGTGTGCGCGAGCGCCGTCTGGCGCGCCTCGGCCGAGCCTTTGAACGCGGCCAGCCAGGCGGTCATCGTCGTGCCGATGTTCATTCCGAACACGGTCGCGGCGGCGGCCTCGAAACTCAGCAGCCCCTGCTGCGCGAGCGTCATCGCGATGGCGGTCGTCGCCGCGGAGGACTGCACGACCGCCGTGAACACCAGCGAGACGAGCACGCACTTGGCGAGCCCCAGGGCGGAAGTCGCGTCGAGCGACCGAAACGCCTCCACGACGGCCGGCATCGACCGCACGGGCTCCATGCCCTCCTTCATCCAGAAGAGCCCCATGAAGATGCAGCCCAGCCCCATGAGCGCCAGGCCGACGTTGTGCAGGCGTTCGCGGCTCTGGAAGAAATACAGCGCCGCGCCGGCGAGCACCACCGAGAGGCCAAGCATCTTCACGTCGGGGGCGAATGCGATCATCCACGCCGTCGCCGTCGTTCCGATATTCGACCCGATGATCACGTTCACCGCCTGCGACAGGTTCATGAGACCCGACGAGACGAACCCGACCACCATGACGGTGATGATCGAGGAGGACTGCACGATCATGGTGGAGACGACGCCGGTGCCCACTCCCGCGAGCCGGTGCGTCGTGGTGACGGACATGAAGCGCCGGAGGCCCGAGCCGCTAACGGCCTGGAGGCCCTCCGAGAGGTGCTTCATACCGAGGAGGAACGTGCCGAGCCCGCCCCCCACGATAATGA
The DNA here is from genome assembly GCA_002448475.1 of Verrucomicrobia bacterium UBA6982. GTDB lineage: Bacteria > Verrucomicrobiota > Kiritimatiellia > RFP12 > UBA3636 > UBA3636. The sequence goes on along the minus strand of DJYI01000065.1, from coordinate 16,812 downwards.
GAATGGTCAGCATTTGTCGGCTCCTCCACGATAGGGGAACTGGCATGGGCGGGCGGATGATTTTCGCATGGGCATCTCCGTTCGTTGTGGTGCCGCCGTAGTCTAGCGACGGATTTCCCATTTGGCAAGGCGAAGATATCTGGAACGAGCCTGACACGGACCTTGCGGTCACAAACGTTATTCCGTCAACCAACGTCATCGGCGTGCTCAAGGTCTCGAGCGTTCTCACGAACACGATCACCGCCGTGCCGTGGATGGCGCTTGCGAACCTGCCGAAACGTCGGGCGCGGCCTCCGGCGGCGGCGCCTCCCTCGAATACCTCGAAGGCAAGGTCCTTCCCGGCGTCGCGGCGCTCGACGCGAAGTAACAGCGTCCAGCGCGCGCTGCGCGCGATTCGCGACCGCAACGCCCCGTACCGTCCTTCCGGTGCGGGGCGTTGCCTTTTTTGAGACCGTTTTGTCAGATTCCCCTCCGGCGCGCGTATGACCTATTGAGCGGACATCGTGTCCGTTCGCAACATTCAACGCAACACACACAATGAAAAAGAAGATCTTGATCGCCGCCGTCGCAATCGCGGCCGCCGCCGCTCCGGCTTTCGCCGTCGCGTTCAACAGCCACAGGCACGAACAGGGCGTGAACAACATTGTCTGCAGCCTGTGCAAGGGCAACGGATTAAGCAACAACGGACGCGGCCCGTTCCGCTGCCCGTGGTGCAAGGGGAGCGGGTTCAGGGGCTCCTACTAGTGTGCCGTTCTCAAAATTCCTTTCCCTTGCTTGGTCTGGCGCATTCCTGCTTCGTTGTCGGTTTTCGGCGTAGGTCACTACGCCTAAAACCAACGCCTAGCCGGAAAGCACCATCCCTACGCAATGGACAAGTTTTTTATCGAACAGCACACTAGCGAGTTGTCTCGGCCCGCATGGCGGCTTTCGCTTCCATGCGGGCCGCCGTTTTTCAGTTCTCTCTCCATGCACCGGACCCTTCCGCTGCTGGTTGCGGGGTGCCTTGCCGCTTTGCTGACAGGGTCCGTCCATGCGGAGGAAAGCCCGCGCGACGTCCGCGTCGCGCTTTTCGAGTATTGCCAAAACGTGACGTGGTCGTATGGCCACGATGGCGTTCCGACGACGAATTCCGAGGTCCGCGCCGGTCCGGAGCCTGAAGCCGCCGCACGATCCACCGATCCGGATCGGGACGCTTTTTTTCTCGCTGGAGGGCGGGAGGACCGCCTCGGCGCATTTCTGGACTGGGCATTCCTCGAACGATCCGTTCCCGGGGAATTCTCTTTTGTCGCGGGATTTGATCGGGGCGGCGTAATTGCCATTTCCGACCGCGGATCGGAAATCCGCTGCCTGAAACGGTTCGACGTCGCCGCCGGAACCGTCGAGTGCCTCACCCCCACGAATGGCCGGCACGACCTGCTAGGGCCGATTTTCGCCGAAGATGCCGGAAGTCCCTGCTGGCGTCTTGCGGGAGTCCGCTGGCTGGATGAGCACGGGCCGTCCAACGAGTGGTTCGACGCCGCCATGGCCGCTGCCGAGCGGCGGCTTTGCGAGGCGTTTCCGGGCTGCCGTCCGGAATGGATCGAACAATCGCCAACGAGTCCGGACAGGTGGATCGTGGAATGCCGCTTCGCCGACCGACCTCCGGTTTGGATGGAAACTGACGTGCGTTCGGGATCGGTTCGGACTCTGTCCCGGTTCGACGGGAACGTTTCGCCAATGCGCCGGGAGGTGTTCCGCTGGCGGGCACGGGACGGAGAGACGGTTTCCGGGATCGTTTCGCTTCCGGGAGGCGACGGGCCTTTCCCGCTTGTCGTATTTCCGCACGGCGGACCCGGCACGCTGTCGGACGCGACATTCGACGAACGCGTCTGGGCTCTCGTCGATTCTGGCTTTGCCGTCCTTCAACCCAACTACCGGGGTTCGTCGGGGTTCGGGCTCGAATTCAGACTGGACGGCTGGGGCGCCGACGGCATCCAGCGGGCATTGGACGACATCTTCGGAATGACAGAGGCGGTGCGGGGCGACGCGCGTCTTCCGGTCGCGTCGTCAAAGCCGGTTCTGCTCGGCGGGTCGTGGGGCGGATACTGCGTCCTGGCGCTGCTCGCGCGGCATCCGGAGTCCTGCGCTGGTGGCGTTTCGTTTTTCGGTGCGTTCGATCTTCCGGCGCTCGTCGCAGGCGAAGCCGAACGCATCGAGAAGGAAGGCGGGCGCGACAGGGAAACCGGGAAACTGGCGCTTTTCAGGCAATTCGGCGACCCGTCCGACCCGTCGGCAATGGCGCGCCTTGCGGACTTGAGTCCAGTCAACCGCGCGTCGGACATCTCCGCTCCGGTTGTCCTTTGCCACAACCGGGGAGACACCGTGATTCCGTTCGCGCAGTCCGAGGCCATGTTCGCGGCGTTGACGAACTGCGCCTCACCGGTCGAACTGCTCGCTGGAGACGGCTGCCATGGTTTTTCCCCTGCGGAGGAGGTCGATATTTATTCGTCGCTGGCGCGTCGGTTCGACTTGTGGATCCTGGCCCCGGCGACAGGCAGGAGACCATTGGCCATTCGCTAACGGCCATCCGCCGATTGACTCAGTTCCTTGTCGTTTTCCTCGATTGACTTGATCCATTCTTCCCACGATAGTTTTTCGTAAACCTTGGACACAAGCAGCGGCTTGAGGATTTTGTAGGGAAAAGGCCAGACCGAGTGGGCTGACAACCAGCCGTCCTTCTCAGCCACTAGAACCCTAAAAATCGAGAAATTCCAGATTGCGGGGATTATGAACGGAAGCAAGACGGCGATCACGACGAGGCGGGCGCGGCGGCTGGCGCGCACTGCGTGCGCGAAGCGAAGTTTGGCGATCGCCCGGCGCATGGCTTTCGCGGAGCGGAAGCGCCTGCCGGGAGACGGGTTGGTCGCCTTGCCGACAATGGCGAGAAACCGCCAGAAATCGGGATCGTCCGTGTCGGCCTCGGCGCACGGCGCAAAACCCGCCTCTTCAGGCGAGCGCCCGGTGCCGATGCGCCAGAGCGTCTTGCCGAGACTGAACACGTCGCCCTGCGGCGTGCCGTGATTTTCCGGCGGAACGTAGCCCGGGGTGCCGACGAGAGAAGCGGCCTCCCTGACGTCCACCACCAGTCCGGCGTCGGCGATCACCGGCTTTCCTCCGACAAACAGCACGTTGCCGGGTTTCACGTCGCGGTGCAGCAGATGGTGTTTCTGCAAATGCTCAAGCGCGGAGGCCAGCGCCTCCCCGATCTTCAAGACGCGCGCAAGCGGGAGCGCGACTTCCGATTCCGCCACGGACGCGAGCGTGAGCGGACTGTAGTCTTCGAGGGAGGGGCCAGTCGCCTGCATCTCGGAATCCGCGAGCTGCATCGCGACCCAGAACGCTTCTCCGTCCTTGGTTTCGGAACTGCGGAAAACCCTCACGATGCCGGGATGCGGCGGAATGCGTGACAAGAGCGCCCAGCCGCGCTTTTCCCGCTCCCAGTCCGCCAAACGCTCCGGATCGTCGGGTTTCCTGCTGACCTTCAGCGCCACGTATCCTTCCGGCCCCGTTGCGATCGACACTTCGCCGTGAGCGCCTTCGCCTATTTTCCGGATGGGGCGGTAAGGACCAAACGGGGAGAGCCGGATCGCCGGGGGATCCCCGTTTTGAACATTTGCCTTGCTAACGCGGATTATCCGCCTGGGGCGGTGTGGACCAAACGTGGCGCGCCGGTCCGACGCGGAATCGCCGTCTGGAACATTCATGGGAGAAGTGGGGCGTCGATGTCGCCCAACGCCTGGACAAGGAGTTTGGCGAACGTGGATTTCATGCGCTTGCGGATCTGGTAGAGATTGTCGCGGGAAACGTGGTAGATGTTCATTACGCTTTCCGTCGGCAGCTCCTCGACGACGCTTGCATGGAAGATGGCGAAGTGTTCGGGGGCGGACGATTCGCGCAGGCGGCGCAACGCCTCGTCGCGCGCCGCCTCCATCCAGTCCGCGTCGTCGGGTCCTGCGGCTTCTGGCGGCGCCGGGATCGCGTCGAAGTCGATCTCCTCCTCGGTCGGCTGCGGAAACGCGGATGCGCGGGTCCGCCGTTTGTCCACGATCCTCCATTCGACGCGGCGCCGCAGCCACGAGCGGAAGGATCCCTTGCCGCGTTCGTATCCGTCGAACCCGCCGGGTGCCGAAAGCCCGGAAAACACGGTCTGGACGATTTCGTCGGCGTCCGGGACAGACATCCCGGCCCGTCGGGCCAGGCCGTAAACGTAGCCGGCGTAGATGTCGAAGAAGCGCCCCCACGCCTCTTCAGTCCCGGAGCGGACGCCAGACAGGACGGACGTGCGCGTCTCCTCGTTGCGAAAACGTTTGTAGTTCATGCGAAGCCGCCGCGCGGCACGTGCGTGGCGTGACGCCAATGGTAGCGCATCGCGCCCGGCCTTTCAACAGCGCTCCGGTTTTTTCCCAGGGCGGAGAGGACTGCGCCGCATTCCGCGAACTCGTCGAGCCGCCGACGCGTACGCGATCCTGGAGCGCGGCGAAAACGTCGGCAAGGCCGTGCTGAATGTGTGTTAGACTGGCTTTACCGGGGCTGGACTTCGGTCTCGTTTCCCGTTGGTGGCGATGTAACGGTTTTTCCGGCGTCGGGAAGAAGTTCGTAGGGAGGATTGTCCTCGAATGCGACGACGTTGCCGCGAAAAACGACGCCTGAGGCGTCTTCGGCGTAGAGCGTCGCACCGCGCGGGTTTACAAAAGTGTTGCCTTCGATCAGGATGTCCGACAAGACGTCGCGGAAGGCCGGCACGACGTCGGCCTCCGGTCCCCGTGCCAGCCGCGCCTCGACTTCGGCGCGCAGCTGCGCGTCGCGGATCGGAACGATTCCCTTCTCCGCCCAGCCCTTCGAGGTCGGGACGCGCACTCCGCAGTAGATTTGCGCGCTCACGCCATCGACGAGATTGCGGGCAGCGCAGTTTTCAAACGTGCAGTTGCGCACGACGACATTCGTGCAGCCAGTTCCCTCGCACCAGACGTTGTAGCTGTAGCAGGTCTGGAAGCGCATGGGGGCGCTTGGCAGGTTGCGGAACGAGCAGCGCTCGATCGTGACGTCCGGCGCGAGGATCAGGCTGCGTCCCCATGGCACGTCATGGATCGCGCAGTCGCGCATGAGTATGTTCCCCGTGGCGTAGGTCCTGTTGAAGAGGACGAAAAAGAGTCCCCTTTGCTCCGGCAGGTCGCTGTCGAAGGTGAAAGTCCAGTCGCTGGCGGAGACGATTTTCCCGGTCCATCCGGTTGCCGAGTAGTCCTCCTGCCTGAGTTCGACTTCCGTTCCGGGGCCGGCGCCGAAATAGTCGGGACCGTTGTTGTTCACGATGCGGAGCGTGCGCGGACCCTCGGCGCGGGCAAGCGTCGTCGAGTCGTGGATGTTCACGGAGTCGTCGTTGTGGAGCGAAAGCTCGCAGCCGAGGAGTTTGAGGAAGCCGCCGCTTCGCGAGACGTGGATGGCGTCCGAGGTCGAAGTCACGGAGCGGGGCCATACGCGGCCGAGTCCGGCGGCCTCGGCCTCCTCGCGCGAAGGCGGCGCGATGCGAAGGCGGACCAGAAGCGTGTGATTCTGGGTTCCGTCGATGCAGAGCCCGGTGCCGAAGCAGCTCCATACGGTCACGTTGCGCAGCGTGACGTGCTCTCCGGAAAGCATGTAGATGCCGCCCATACCGTAGTAGCGGTGGGAAAGGGCGTAGATCTCCCCAACGTCGAACTTGGCGGTGGCGTCGCGGTTGCGTTGCGCGGAAAAGCGCGTCATCGAGCCTGGATCCTGCGGACGGTCCGGCTGCGCCATGTAGGGCCAAAGGCGCAGTCGCGTCGGCGACACCCACTCGTTGCGGCAGCCGAAATGGCCGGGTTGCTGCCCGAAGTAGCAGCGTCCCCCGCCGGCGGCAAGGCGTCCGGAAACGCCGCCGCGCTCCGTGCGCCGCATAGGCTGGATGGTCTGCACCGGAACCGGGTTGGGGTGGAGCGGGTGACGGGTAGGGGAGAGGAGTTCGAAATCGATCCATGATTCGCCATCGGTCTCGTCGATGTGCCTGGCGGCGCACATGGCGAGAATGCCGAGCGGATCGCGCTCCCAGTCCCAGTCCATTGTCAGGTTCTCGACCCGGACGCGGCGGCAGCGATCGAGGAAGAGATTTACGCCGTTTCCGGAAGCGGCGCCGTCCGGGGCCGAGGCGTTCCAGTCTTTCGTGTGTTTGCGCCGGAATACAAGCACGGCGCCTTTCCCGTCGAGAATGAAGTCCTCGCAATCGGCAATGCAGACTCCTTCGGGGCCGTTGCATGGGTATGTGCCGGCGGCAAGTTCAAGTCGCCCCGCGCCGGCGCGGCGGCATTCGGCGATGGCGCGGTTGATGGCCGCGGCGTTGTCGGAGTTCGTCACGGAAAAGCCGAAGTCGGCGGCGAAGATCACGCCGCCGCGCTCTCTAGGCTGCACGACTTCGAAATCCGGGCAGCCGACGGGGTCGGCGGCGACATGGCGGCAGAGGCTGGCGGCGGCGATCGTTGCAAGCACGGACGCGAACCGCCGCCGGACAATCGCGCGCGTTGGACAGGCTTCACTCATCGCGGGATTCCTGATTTTCAACATTGAGACGACATTCGACAACCAACCATTCAACTTTTCAACCTTTCAACTTTTCAACTTTTCAACTTTTCAACTTTTCAACCTTTCAACTTTTCAACCTTTCAACCTTTCAACTTTTTATCGTAGGCGCGGATTATCGCGAAAACGCGCCGGTTGCGCCAGTCCAAAATGCGCCGGTCCAAAATGCGATGTTGCCAAAGAGAGTAAGAGGGCAGATTAAGGGGACAGACCCCATTGATTTCCTCTCGCGGACTGGAAGCCCGCGCTCCCAGGCGTGGCGCGTCACCGAGGTGGGGCGAGCCGCTTTGGTAGGGCACGCTCGCCGAGCGCGCCATTGTGGGGATTAAGGGGACAGACCCCATTGAGTTCCTCTCGCGGGCTGGAAGCCCGCGCTCCCAGGATTTCCTTTCGCGGGCTGGAAGCCCGCGCTCCCAGGCGTGGCGCGTCACCGAGGTGGGGCGAGCCGCTTTGGTAGGGCGCGCTCGCCGAGCGCGCCGCGATGTGGCGACGACGCCCTCGTCGTCGCGTGTCGCGGGCTGGAAGCCCGCGCTCCCAGGGGATTAAGGGGACAGACCCCATTGATTACGATGCGGAAAAGATCCGAGACGTGCAGCGTCCAAAACGGATACTGTCGTCATGGTGGATCCCTTGTCAGGTCGATTGCATGGGGTGGTCTTTGAAATGAGAGAAAGCCGTTTCCCGCGAGGACATTCCGTTCGGCCTCCGTTCCGGGGGAGAATCGGACCGTCTGGCTCGCCTCCACTGACTCATCGCGACGCCGAATCGTTCCTTGAAAAGGTGCATGGCGCGGTTGGCATCCCGGAAACCGCAGTCCGTGGCGATCCGCGCTACGGGATGGCCGGTCGTGAGCAGACGTTCCTTGACGGCTTCCAGACGGAGGCGCAGGATCATGGCGTGTGGACTTTCGCCGAAGGTCTGCCGGAAGCGCAGATCGACGAGACTCCGCGACGCTCCGAGGTGTTCCGCGACGTCCGAAGCGCCGATCCCTTTCGTCGCGTTGCGCCGGATGAACGCCGCCGCACGTTCCGCGAGCGCCGCCCCCGACGTCATCGGCCGTGTGCTCTGCCGCTCCACAACGCTGCGGATTGGCGCCATGCACCGCGCCGGACGGATGTCCGGCGCGGCCATGAGACGCTTCACCGCGTTGGCCGCAAGCGCGCCGAGCCGCGCGTAGTCAACCGCCACGCTTGTGAGCGGGGGGTCGGCCGTTTCGCAGATCAGCTCGTCGTTGTCCACGCCCAGCACCGCCAAATCGCGCGGAACGCGAAGTCCGGCGCGCGCGGCGGCGTCTAGCACGGTGAAGGCCATGGCGTCCTGCGCCGCCATCACGGCAGCCGGGTGCGGCAGCGCACGGAGCCATTCGGCAAGCCGACCGACGTCCGTTTCGACCGTGATGTCCGGTCCGTAAATCCGCACGTCGCCGTTCCGACCTGCCAATGCCGCCCGAAACGCCTCCGCCCTTTCAAGGTTGTTGTTCGCTCCGACAAAACCCCATGCGCGCATCGGCCCGAGCGTTTTGAGGTAGTGCGCACCAGCGGTTCCGATGGCCACATCGTCGCCGCCGACGAACGCGGCGGGTCCGGTATGGGCGAGGATGGCGTCGGACGGAGGGCCGATGAAGACGAACGGGACGGGATAGGACGCAAGGATTGCGTCCGTTTCGGCACTCGTGCCGTGCACGACGAGCGCGTCGGCCTCAATTTCGCGGAGCCTGTCCAGGTCCTCACCGGCCCGCATCATGTCGTAGTTGAACACATGCAGCTGCCAGGTCCTGCGCATCTTTCTCACGGCCGTCGAGAAGCCGTGAAGAATGTCGCGTCCCGACGATTTCGAGAGACGCAACAAGAGCGCGATGTCGGCGGAAGGCAGCTTTTTCACGGCTCGTGGGCGGGTTTGCGGCGCACAATGATACTGCATGATACCGAAATCGACAAGAATTTTGGAATCGACAAGAATTTTGGCAAAAATCACATATATAATTTCACCGTTTCCACATAATGTCGCATTGCGCCGTTTCAACGAATCGGGTAGCATTTTCCTCCGTTACGAGCCGTGCATCCGGCGCGGCCCTCTTCCCGAAACCTGCACAGACAAGGCAAAACATGAAAACAAAACTATTCGCGGCTGTGGCAGCGGCGATCCCCTTCGCGGCTGTGGCTACGCAAATCGAACAGGACGCGAATGCACGTGTTGTCCTACAGGAAGGACGCACTGTCCTAATCTACGAAGCGGACGGATCGTTCACCGTCACGGAACCCGGGACAATCGACATTCTCGCGGTTGGCGGCGGCGGTGGTGGCGGGGCGAGTACCGCCAACGGAACCGGAGGAGGCGGCGGCGGAGGAGGAGGCGTGGTTTACAAGACCTCCTTCACGGTCGAAGCTGGGACATACGACATCGTTGTCGGATCCGGCGGCGCGGTCGGCGACTTCAACGTCAGTAGCGGCTGGGGCGGCCTTGGCGGCACGACGACCGTTTCGAGCAACGGGACGGCGCTTGTGACGGCCTACGGCGGTGGCGGCGGCGCGCGCCGTTCTACGGGCAACGACGGTCTCTCCGGTGCCAATGGCGCCTCCGGCGGCGGAGGCACGTATCGTAGCGGCTCCTCAATGTCAGGCGGAAACGCCATCTACGGGACCAACGACAATCTCGGCAATGCCGGTGCGGCTCCGGGCGCCAACCAGTATGCGCCCGGCGGCGGCGGCGGTGCCGGCGCGGCAGGAGGAACCGCCGGAGGGTACGCCTCCGCAAGCCACGGCGGTGACGGATATGTCTGCGCCATTCTGTCCGATGGCCTCTGCTACGGCGGTGGCGGTTCCGGAAGCCGCCTTGACACCGTGAACTTCACCGCGTACGGCGGCGAGGGCGGCGGTGGATCCTGTGTGCAGGGCGTTCCCTCTGCCGGCGAGGACGGAAAGGGCGGCGGCGGCGCCGGCGGCGCGCGCGGTGGCGCCGGCGTTGTGATTATCGCCTTCGCGAACACCGTGAGCGATTCATCTTGGTTTGAATGCACTGGCGGCGACGAAGTGCTGACGAACAAGACCGCCGACGCAAAGGAGGAAGTCCGGATCTTCCGCCAAAACGGCACATTGACCGTGACAAAACCCGGACGTATCGATGTCCTGCTGGTCGGCGGCGGCGGTGGCGGCGGTGCGCAGGATTCCAGCGACCGCGGCGGCGCCGGCGGCGGTGGCGGCGGCGTGGTTTACAAGACTTCGTATGCCGTCGTGGCGGGAACCTACGACGTCATTGTCGGCAATGGCGGCCAGGCTGGCGCTTTCGGCACGACTCGTGGCGGCGTCAACGGAGCCGGCGAAAATGGAAGCACCACCGCGCTTTCTTCCGGCGGGAAGGCGCTCGTCGAGGCATACGGCGGCGGCGGCGGCGCGCCCCGGAGCGCCAGCAATGACGGCGGCCGCAGAGGTCTCGACGGCGCGAGCGGAGGCGGCTCGTCGTACCACTCCAGCGGCACGACTGCCGGCAAGGCCATTTACGGTGCAGAAGGCAATCTTGGGAACGATGGGGCTGTCGGCACGGGGCAGTACGCGCCCGGTGGCGGTGGTGGAGCCGGTGCCGCTGGCGGCAACGGCGGATCGGACTGCCGCGTCGGTGGCGACGGTGTGGAGATTGGCATTGTTGCGTCCGGAACGTACTATGGCGGCGGCGGGGCTGGCGTCCGCATCAACGGCTCGCCGACAATCGCGGGCGGCGAAGGTGGCGGCGGAAAGTGCCTTGCCGGTGTCGGGCAACCCGGCGAGGATGGCAAAGGCGGCGGCGGAGCCGGCGGCGCGCGCGGCGGCAGTGGCATATTCATCGTCCGCTACAAATTGAAGCCAAATGCAACGGTAATTTACATGCGGTAACGCCCGCCGATGAAAATTCTTTTCCAGGGTGATTCCATCACCGATTGCGGCCGTCGCACTGGCGGCGGCTGCGGCTACGAGAAGGACGAGGTCGGCCCCGGTTATCCGGGGCTAATCAAGTCACGCGTCCTTCGTGACAATCCAGAGCGCGATGACATCGAGTTCGTCAACCGGGCAATCACAGGCTCAAGGATTGTCGATCTCTACGCCCGATGGCGCATCGACGCGCTTAATCTGGCACCTGACATCCTTTCAATCCTCGTGGGCGTGAACGACAGCTACCACGAGGCGGATGGCAACGGCGTGGAGCCGGAGCGCGCCGAACGCATCTACCGGGAACTCCTCGCCTGGACGAAACAGGCGCTACCTTCGGTGCGGCTTGTCATTCTCGAACCCTTCACGTTCCCCTTCGGCATGGCGGAGAAATACGCTGCCGAGGTCGCAATCCGCGCCGCCTACACGCGGCGTCTGGCCGAGGAGTTCGGCGCGACATTCATCCCGCTGCAAAGCCTCTTCAACGAGGTCTGCCGCACGTCGAGGCCGGAACACTGGTCGCCCGACGGCGCACATCTCACCCCTGCCGGCCACCAGCTCGTCGCCGATGCCTGGCTCGAAGCGGTGAAAATCTGACTTTGCCATTTGTCATATCATGAACCCCCAGCGAACCCACGAACTGAAAGTCCCGGCGGCGATGGAAATGCTGCGCCCGGGCGAGGTAAAGCCGCGCGGGTGGCTGCGCGACTGGTGCGTGACGGCGCGGAACGGCTACGTCTCGCGCATGGACGAAATCGACATCGCCTTCCGGCGCGCGTGGAACCGCGACTTCCACCCGCGCGGCGAATACCTCAACTGGGCAGACCCCGACAGGGGCGCCTGGTGCGCCGAGGGCGGCGCCTACTGGTTCGAGGGGCTGGTCCGCCTCGCCTGGGCGCTCGATGACCCCGCGCTGAAGGCGCTGGCGGCGCGGCGCCTCGCCCCGCTCATGGAATGCATGAACCCGAAGGCCATCGGGTTCGTCTATTGGATGGACCGAACCGACCCGGCGCAGATGGCCGAGGTGGAGGCCGCCAACCGCGGCTTCATCGTGGGGTCGGGAGGTCGCACCTACCGCGCCCTCCTCGCCTACTGGGAGGCGACTGGCGACGAACGCGCGCTTCAGGCGCTCAGATGGAGCCTGGACGACCCCCGCTTCTACTTCTTCAGCAACCTCGTCGCGCTTCCCGCCGCCGCCATCGACACCTGGCGCCGCTGCGGGGACCCGAAGCTCGCCGCCGCGCTCGACAACTTCTTCTCGACAGCGCCCTGCCCGGAGCGCTGGCCCGCGACGCGCTACGCCCAGCCCGTCCCGCACGGGGCGATTCACATGCGCGCCCGCCGGGACGAAGACCCGAACAGGGGCTGGCCATGGCAGCTCCAGCACGGGGTGATGTGCTACGAGAGCATGCTGTCGTGGATCAAGGCGACGCTTTGGACGGGTGACTGCAAGTATCTTTCGAACGTTCGCGCGTGGCTCGACCTCCACGAGCGCGGCTGCCGCCAGCCGCACGGGGTGATTGTGGCCGACGAGCAGTTCGGCTGGCCGGGGCCGATGCGCGGCACTGAGACATGCACCGTGGCGGGGGACCTCCTCCTCAACGCGACGATGGCCTCGATCACCGGCGAGGGGCGCTACGCCGACCATGTCGAGCGCAGCTTCTTCAACGCCGCCCCGGCGTGCGTCTCGCGCGACTTCATGCACCACGTCTATTTCCAGACGCCGAACCGCCCCGACGGCGACGTGGCCTTCCACGCCGGGCCGCACACCCACGGCGGCAAGGGCGGCTCGTTCAAGACCAAGCACTGGCCGCTGTGCTGTACCGCCGCGGTGAACCGCCTCCTGCCCTCCTTCGTGCAGGGAATGTGGATGAAGCCCGCCGGCGGCGGCCTTGCCGCCGTCCTCTACGCGCCCAACACGCTCGACACGACGCTGGACGGCGTGGCCGTCCGCATCGAGACAAAGACCGCCTACCCCTTCGGCGACACGCTGGAGATGCGCGTCGATCCGGCGCGCCCGCTCCGCTTCCCTTTGAAGCTGCGAATCCCCGGATGGTGTGCGAACCCAATCATAGCCGTGAACGGCAGTGCGGGCGCGACAAGCGCGCCCCTCCCCGTGGGTGGCGATGGCTTCGCGACAGTCGAGCGCGAATGGCGCGCGGGCGACACGGTTTCGCTCCGCTTCCCGATGGCGCCGCGCGTTGAGACGATGCGCGACTACAACGACGGCGGAAGGCCATACTGCTCGCTCTCGCTGGGGCCGCTCCTCTTCGCGCGTGGCCTCGCCGAAATCGACGAAAACACGCCGCAACCGGGCCAGCGTACCGACTGGCGGCTCGATTCCTGGCGCGTCCTCGATGGCGCGAAAGTCCTCCGGGACGCCATGCCTCGCTTCTGGGACTGGCCGCTCGCCTCCCCTCTGCGCATTCGCGCCAAGGCGGCGGATGGTTCGCCGCTAGAACTCGTTCCTTACGGCTGCGCCAAGCTTCGTGTTTCAATGTTCCCCGATGAGGCGGGAAAGTGAAAGAGTCTTCGAATGAATACAACTGATGGAGATGCTATTGCGGCGACAGCCGATCCCGTGTGGGTGAAGGTCGCGGCGGCGAATTCGCTTCCCGCCGCGAAAGCCGCGGCGGACTTTGTCTGCCCCGGCGAGCACGACGAGGAGACGCTTCAGGCGGCCATCGACCGGTGCGCCGCCGACGGACGCGACCTCTTCCTCTTCGATGGCATCTACAATATCGATGCGTTCCGCGAGTGGGGCGACGGCGGGCCGCGCGCCGGGCTACGCATCCCCGCAATGCTCCGTCATTTCACGATTCGCGGCAAGAAGTTCTTCCAGGCGGGACGCGGCACCATCCCGGACGACAAGACGAATTGGCGAAACGGGGCAATCCTATACGTCCGCAAGCCGGTGTGGGATACCGCCGGCGAGGGCGTGCCGTCCGTCTTGCGCGGCGAACGCACGGAAGTCGCCTCGCAGAACGGCGCGGGCCTGTCGATTGAAAACGTCTCGGTGTTCATCTGCGACACGGAGCATCCGGCGCGTTGCGTCGATCTGCGATGGACCGACGCTGCCGAAGTGCGGAACATGAGGCTCTACGGCTTCGGATACCGCGCCATGAACGGGGACTCCCACCCGTGGAAGAAATTCGGCCCGCTTCCGATGCCGCACATCGACGCCATCGGCCTCACGATGACGAGCGGGAGCAACATCCCCGTGTCGCGCTTCGACAACATTGTCGCCACCGGTTTCGGACAAGGCTTCCAGGCGGGCGGAGAGCATGTGATTTGCAACGACTGTCTCGCGTCGAAGGGCCTCTACGGCTGGACGTTCGGCAACTACGAATACGCCCGGGGCGCATTCAACCACCCCATCGTCCTCGTGAACTGCGGCGACGAGGAAAACGTCCACATGCCTCTCTTCGGCGCGGCCCGCGAAATCGGGCGGGACGGTGTTTCGCCGCCGCGCAGGCAATCCGTCACGATGATCGGCTGCAATTTCGAGCGCATGGAGCATCTCACGATAGGCGGCAAGCTCGGCGACGGAATGCGGGAGACGGTGCCCGGAACGTGGCGCGGCCGGATTGAATACACCCTGATGCCGCGCGAAGGTTCCCCAAACGCCGTCGATTTTCCCGTCTGGGAAAACGACGGGAGCGGCGTCGGCTTCGAGACCGTGAACCTCGCGCACAAGCCCGGCGGCACCTCGGAAGAGCGGCGCTCGTACGCCCCGCATCTGTGGCAGCGGTATTTCGACACGGACCTCGGAAAACTTCTCGTCTGCACCGATCCGGCCAAACGCACGTGGGTCGATGCAATGGGAAATGCCGTGTAACGATTTGAACCATGGAACTATCTGAGAAGCATCTGTCTCCCCGAACCATGAGGGAGCTCTACGACGAGGTCAAGACGCCCTTCAAGGCCGGAATGGCGCTTGCGCCGGAACCCGGCGAGATGCTGGACAATCCAACGGTCTTTCGCCACGGGAACAGTTGGTTCATGATGTTCATCCGCTTCGACGGCAAGGGCTACGAGACGCACCTCGCGACTTCGTCCGATTTGCGTTCCTGGACGCGCCTTGGCTGCGTTTTCCGGCGCGGAGGAAAGGGCGCGTGGGATTCGGCCCAGGCCGACGGCTGGCCGGCCCTCGTCGACACACGATGGGAAGGTCCCAACAACTTGGGCACCTACCAGAACCGCTACTGGATGATGTATCTCGGAGGCGCCAAGGACGGTTACGAGACCGACCCGCTCTCGACCGGCGTCGCCTGGACCGAGGCTCCTTCAGACCTGCGACACTGGACACGCTATGCGGGCAACCCGGTCATGCAGTCGTCCGACCCTGACGCGCGCGACTTCGAGCGCGCGACGATTTACAAGCACTTCACCGTCGGAGACCCGACCCGTTCATGCGGCGGGCGGTTCGTGAACTTCTACAACGCCGCCGACGCCGTGTCGCACCGTGAAACAATCGGCATGGCCGTCTCCGACGATATGCTGCACTGGCGGCGCATCGGGGATGGACCGGTGATCGAGAACGGCGACCCGGCAAAGCACTCCATTTCCGGCGACCCAATGATCCGGCGCATCGGCAACATTTGGGTGATGTTCTATTTCGGCCACCAGTGGAAGGGGAGCATCGGGGCGTTCGACACCTTCGCCTGCTCGCGCGACCTTCTGCACTGGACCAAATGGGAGGGCGAGCCACTTGTGCGGCCGTCCGAACCGTTCGACGCCCTCTATGCCCACAAGCCGTGGGTGCTGAAGCACGACGGTATCGTATATCACTGGTACTGCGCCGTCTCGCGGAACGCCGACGGCCGAGAAATCCGCGGCATCGCGCTCGCCACGTCGAAGTGAGGCGACGGGTTTTCAACGCAAAGACTTGGAGACATTAGCACGATGAGAAGAACGTTATCCATCATGACCAAAAGGAACACAACCCGCCAGGTTCTCGCAACATCCATTTTTCTTGCCGTCGCCGTAGCCTCTGCGGCCGCCGAGGCCGAATTGCCGATCCGCAACGACAAGGGGCAGATACAGTGGACGGAAACGTTGTCAGCGATCTTCCCAAAGGACGTTTCCGAGGAGCCGTGCGAATACACGCCGCTCGTGGCGGAGCGGCCGCCGTTGCGCGGCGTGCAACTTCCTGCGCGGGATTGCACGGAGGACGATTTCCGCACGCTGCGCGAATGGGGCGCGACGCTCGTGCGCTACCAGATGACGGAATGGCGCGGTTCGCCCCGGAGCCTCGGCGATCCCGACGCCGGCTACGAAGTTTACGACAGATGGCTCGCCGGCAAGCTCGACCACTTGGAACGGGACGTCCTGCCTTGGGCGCGGAAATACGGGATGATGGTCGTCGTCGATCTCCACAAGGCCCCCGGAGACACGCGAGACCGGAACGGGGAAAGCCCGCAATACCGGGACCCGCGCGTTCGCGGAAAATTTATCGCCACGTGGCGCATGATCGCCCTGCGATTCCGCGGCAACGAGGACGTCATTTACGGGTACGACCTCGTCAACGAGCCTCAGCAGGTCACGAAGGTCGAATACGGCTACTGGGAGATGCAGTTCGAGGCGGCAAAGGCGATCCGCGAAATCGATCCCACGACGCCAATCGTGATGGAGGGCAACGTGAAAGCCGATCCCTGCGCCTATCCCTTCATGAAAACGCTCCCCATGAAAGACGTCGTCTATCAAATCCACATGTACATGCCCGGCGATTTCACCTGCCAGGGCATCGGCGGTGTGGACAAGGAAGGAAAACGCCCGCCGTGGCCGAATCCGGCACATGGCTGGGACAAGGCGTATCTCCGCAGGCTTTTACGGCCAGTACGGGATTTCCAGCTTCGCCACGATGCGCGAATCTACGTTGGCGAGTTTTCGGCGACGACTTGGGCGGAAGGCGCGGAAATCTACCTGCGCGAGTTGATCGAGCTCATGGAGGAATACGGATGGGACTGGACCTACCATGCCTTCCGGGAGCATCCCTGCTGGGATGTCGAGAAGGAAGCGCCGACGAAGTTCAGCCCGTGGTCCGACTTCCGTGACAATCCCGACACTTCGCGCAAGCGTGTGATCCTCGGGGGGCTTTCCGGAAAAACCAATCGCGCCCGAGAGGCGGGGGATTAAGAGGGGATTAAGGGGACAGACCCCATTGAGTTCCTCTCGCGATATTAAAGGGACAGACCCAGTAGATTTCCTTTCGCGGGCTGGAAGCCCGCGCTCCCAGGCGTGGCGCGTCACCGAGGTGGGACGAGCCGCTTTGGTAGGGCGCGCT
>DJYI01000074.1:37224-42806 GCA_002448475.1 Verrucomicrobia bacterium UBA6982 | reverse complement strand
AGATAGGCGGCGTCCTCGGCGTGGGCCTGCGACGCGTCCCGGAACGAATAGAGCCATTTCCTTCCGCCGCTCACCCGCGCCTTGCGGAACGAAATTCCCTCGCGGTCCGCCAGAACACCGTCGAAATCGAGCATTCCATGCGTCGCGATGAGCGTGGAGTTGCGCCTTACGGGGTTCAGATAATGAAGGCCCGGGCATTCCTTCCGGTACTCGGCGGCGGCGCTTGCCGGAAACCCCTTGTCGGCCACGATCACGCCGCGCTTCACGCCGCATTCGCGCACGAAGTTGCCGTATGCCGTCAGATCAAGCATGTTGCCGAGATGGCATTTCGAGCAAACGGGTTCCATTTTGTCCATGTCGAACGCATACAGCACGGAGATGTCCCGCGTTCCCTTCGTCCGGGCCTTCCGCGAAAAGTCGGAAAGGTAGTTCACGCGCGACTCGTCGCTTTTGAGCGTCCCGTCGAGCAGAATGTGTGATTCCGGGGCGATGGCTTCGGCTCTCCTCCGCATGAAACGGACAATCCGCGAACACGTCCTTCCCAACTCCTTGTGAAGAGCGGAAACCGTGTTCTTCGATAGTGCGACGCCCGGATGCAGTTCCGAAAGGAAACTTGACTCGTACATTTCCTCAAGTTCGTAGTCCCTGGCTCCGGGGTTGCAGACGCGAAGAACGGCGACGCACCAGATTTTCAGCGCCTCGTCTTCCCAGTACTCCTCTTTCAGTTCGGGAATCATGTTCGCGAAAATGCGCTCGCACAGCAGGGGTCCGGCCCAGTCCTTCAGGTCCGCGTGCGGCGGCTGCCGCGAGGCGAACGCCGGATCGTTTTCGGTCGGGATGAACTTTCCGTCGCGGATGTGGCCGATGGTCGGCCCCTTGATCGGAATGTGCCGCCCGTGATCGTAGCGGCAGCCAACGTATTTGCGGACGGCGTAGCGGTCCTTGCTCTTTCCGTAGGCTGCGACGAACGTGTTGCGCGGACGCGCAACGGCGAGAATTTCGGCGGGTGTGGGTGGGCATGGAAAACTCCTGATGTGGGTTGTTGGATAGCCCGAATCATACATAAAGTAAGGTTATTGCAAGCGAAAAATGCGGTGTTTCGGCATTTTTTTCTGGGGCTTGTTCATTGAATCGGAGTGTGACTTGCGACAATTCGTCAGCCAGCGAGCTCGGACGGAGGGAACCAAAGATCGGAAAAGCCGCCATTTAGGCGGCTTTTCGCGTATTTCTCATATAGCCCGACGGCGTTGGGAAAGTTCTATTCCATTTCAAATGAGTCCCTGACGGGCGCCTTTCGCTTTTCCGCAACCGTCACAGACAATTTTACATGGAACGGAACGGAAAACAATGAAAAAAACGGGACGGGCAACGTAGCGGGAAGTGCGGTGCCTCTTGACGCCCCCGCTCCGAAATGCGGAAAACCTGCTCAGGTCGGACCGGCGTGGCGAGACTGAAGACGAATTGGTGTTTTCCACCTTCGTCAAATCCCAATGAAACGCCATCTCAAGACTCGACCTCGCGGTCGAACCCGAAACGGAAGGCGTACGATCCGTCGCCGAAGGCAGCGGAAGGAGAAAAATCAATCGGACCTGCTTGCGCTGGTTTCGGCCCTTCCGATGTCCAATTCCCTCCAGGGATTGATCCAGGAACGGACCGCGCCCGCGATTTCCAGGATGCATACGAACAAGACCGCCGCGGCGATCCAGGGCGACACGGCGGAATGGCTTCGCTCCGGAATCCCGATTCCGATCGGGGCGGATGTTTCGGGCCGGGTTCCGGAATGCGTCCCGTCCGAAGTCTCGTCTTTTTCCGTCTCCCGTTCGGTTCCCGGTTCGCCGCGAACGGGGACCAGGTCGGAAGTCGGTGACGGTTCCTTCCTTCCCGGTTCCGCCGGCGTTTTTCCGTCTCTCGTTCCGGCGGAGACCGGCGCGCCCGCCGGAAGCAGCACCGCGACCGACCTGTCGTCGGCGCCCCGCGGGTCGGACGCCCAGACGGGCCTCGTGAGGTAGTCGCGCAGATCCTGCTCGCAGAGCTCGCCAGCGGCGAGATCGTCGAAAAGCTGTCCGAAGATGGGGCCGGGCTCCATCGCGGGCTGGCGGAACATGAGGTGCTCGGGGCCGTCCGAGGTGATTGCCACGCCCTCGTTCCCTTCGGCGGGGAAGAGCCGTGCGTGGAACTTCCCGGCGGCGTCGCCGCCCGGACGGAGGAACTGAGTCTGGTTCGCGAACTCGCCCTTGTCGGGCTCGAACGCGGTCCTGCAGACGCCTCCGTTCCGCAGGACGATTGCCCCGTCGCCGACCTGGAAGCAGCCGATCGAGACGGTCCCCGCCACGGCGAACGCCACGGTGAAGTCGAAGTCCTTCTCCTCGCCGCCGCGCTCCGCCGCGAGGTCGAGTTTGACCTGAAGGAGCGTCCGATAGAAGAGTCGGCAGAGGCCGTCCCACTTCTCCTTGGGTGCCTGCCGGTCAAGAACGCCTGCGAGGAACGGCTCGAGAATGCTCAGCTGGCTGAAGAACGCGCGAACCGCGCCTTGCGCTCCGAAGTGCGAGAGCTTCGCGCTGCCGCGGCCATCGCAGACGATGGCCGCCGGACGCGGCGCGAGAACCACGCCCGACGCGTCCTGACATGGCGTGCCGTAGCGAATGTGCCCGGCACCCGGAACGGACGCGGCGAAGCCACGCGAAAGCGGAGAAGGGAGGTCGTTCATGGATTCGGTTCCTTGCATCGGATCAGATGTTTTCGAGACTTGCCAGGTCGGCCCACGACCGGATGTCTCCGAACCGCACCTGGTTCTCCTGTTCCGGCATGCTGCGGGAGACGCTGCGCAGGGAGTCCGTGAGCCAGCGGAAGAACGGCTTGAACTTCAGCCCCTGCAGGCGTACGGGTCCCGGATTCGCCGGAAGAATCTGGCACATCGTCCCGTGATCCACCTGATGGCCGATCTCGATGCCGATGAACTGGATGCGCCCGCGCTCCCCCAGTTCCCTCATCTCGCGGGCGGCGTCCTGCCACTCGTCGTTGGGGCCACCGTCCGTCATGAGGATCACCCAGGGCCGGTAGCTCGAGACGCCGGTCTGGCGGTAGAGGTGGCGGCGTGCCTTGAGATCGGCCGTCGCCATCCGCAGCGCGGCGCCCATGTGCGTCCATCCGTCGGCCTGAAACGGTGCAGGTGTCGCTACGTTCGCGATTGGCGTGAAGGGAATGACACGAGTGGCGCGATCGTCGAACGTGATGACCTCCAGTTCGACGCTCATGCTGGCCGCTTCGTCGTTCCTGGTCTCCTCAAGGAACTGCCGGACGCCCTGGTTGAGCTCGTTGATCGCGGGGCCGCTCATGCTGGTGGACGTATCGAGCAGGAGGACGACAGGACAGCGCGGCGCGGGGTTGGTAACGTCGAGAGTGTTGTTGTTGGCGTAGTCTTTCATGGTCTATTCGGGGTTTGTGGGTTTGTTGAAGCTTGGTTGTTCGTTCCTTTGCGTAGATGAAGTCCTGGGTCTCCGAGTTTTCCACTAGGCCGCCGGTTTTTTCCAAGGGCCTTGGTTCGAGTCCGATTTCACCTTGGGCGTCGCCGGGGCAAGATCCCTGCGGAGCGGATCTTTCTTCATGACGAAGAGGAACTTCTCCACTTCCGCCCGCAGCTCCGCCAGCGTCGGACGAACCGACGGGTCGCCGTGACCGTCGCGGAACATCCGGATGAATTTCTCCATCGTCGTGAAGGGCAGGTAGCTCAGGAGGTTGTACCAGCCGGTCGGAATCGAGCATCCCGATCCGATTCCCAGCGGGCATTTCCCGGACTTGAGGTTCTCTTCGGGCATGCCTCCGTGCTTGTGGCTGTAGGGGTGCAGTCCGCACATGAGGAGCTGGAACACGATGATGGCTGCGCCGAACCGCGCCTGCTCCGGTCCGCGAGGTTGCTTGAGCAGCGCAGGGTTGCGGAGGAGCTCCGGCGCGGAATGAGAGGCAAAGTGGGTCGTCGTGACGTGCGGCTCCCCTCCGTTTGCGGAAGGAACCTGGAAGCTGTCGCAGTCGATGAGGCGGACCTTGTGGTCCTTTCCAACGATGAAGTTCGCCGGATTGAAGTCGTTTACCAGGACGCCATGGTCTGCAAGAAGCTGCATCTTGACAAGGAAGTTCCGCGATACAAGGGCCAGGTCCTTCCGGTCCCATCCGGGGAACAGACGCTGGATCTGGGCCGCGCCCTGGAGGGAACGGAAGGACGATCCTTCCACGGCGCGCATGACGAACCCCGCCACGCGCTTGTTCGCGTCGTAGACGGGCATCTGAGGCCAGGCGATGTCGCGATCCTTGCGGAGCTCCTCGATGACGAGCATGTCGCGGAGTCTCCCCACGACGGCATTCTGCTTCTCCGGGTTGTCCACGATGTCGCGCTTGTAGAGCTTGATGACGAACCCGTCATGCCCGGGGCAGCTATAGACGGTCCCTTCTCCGCCGCTGGCGAGTTCGTCGGCGGCGGAGAGCTGGAGCGGGTTTCCGCTGGGATCGTAGACCGTCGTCGGCCCGCCGGTCGGGATGCTACCCGTCCCGCACTGGGCGAGCCAGCCACCGCCCGCCGGAGACGATCCCGCCGGCGTCCGGGACACGGCGCTCGGGCTCGAAGCGGACGGAAAACGCGGACGGGGCGAAGGCGAGGAAATCGGCCTGGCCGGAATCGAACGGGAAGAGCCGTCCGTGAGCGCGTTCCAGGCTGCGTAGCCGGCGATTGCGAGACCTCCGAGAAGAAGAAGTGACATGGCGTTTTGTTCCTTGGTTATGTTGTTGTATTTGCGTAGGTTCGGTTCGTTCTTCTGCATTAGATAAGGAAGCCCCCGCCGAAATTTCCGCGAGGCTTCTTCTTTTTTTCCGTTTCCCGGATTTCGGCGTCATTCTCTCCTGTCCGATCCAACAGGCAGCGGATTCCAAGACCCGGTATGCACAATTTGTCGCGGAACACGCCGCCGCGAAAGAACCGGCTCTTGTCCTTGACGAACGGATACACCGCCTCGTGGTCCCGGTAGAAGTCGTTCGAGACGACGACGGTCTTCGGGTCGGCGGCGGCGGCCTGGAGCAGAAACACGTCGGCGCAGGTTCCACCAGGCGCCTCCGAAAAGCGCTCGGGACGGCTGCGGAGAAGTCTCTCGTAGGCCGCCTCGTCGCCGGTTCCTCCCCGGGCCAGATGATGGCGCGTGGAGGCGTCAAAGCACGCCTGCCAGTCCGCTCCCTCCGCGTCGAGCGCCCTGGCGAGCGCAAGGACGGGCGCAAGGCTCGCTGTCGTTCCGTTCCGTCCCCAGAAGCAGACGTTCGTTCCATCCACGAGCACCGTGCGGCCGGACAGGCGTCCGGAGTTGCCGAGGGCGCGGGGCTTCTCCTCGACGTAAGTTCCGCTCGGCGTCGGCCGGGTCTCGGCCATCAGAAGGTCGGGAACGGCGTCCTCGTAGGTCTGCGACACTTTTTCGCCGATCCTCGCGAAGGTCTCGCGGAGGCCTCCGTAGTCGGGACGGTCGACGTTCTCCCCCGCGATGCGCGCGAGCGCGCCGAGGTCTGGACTCCCGCCGGTCGCGACGGCCCGGCAGACGAGCCGGCCC
>DJYI01000074.1:17034-37171 GCA_002448475.1 Verrucomicrobia bacterium UBA6982 | reverse complement strand
GAGCCGGCCCGCCGCCGCTTCCCGGCGGATCTCGTCGGCCTCGGCGCCGAAATCGTCCGAGGATTTCCCGTCCGAGAGAATCAGCAGTTGAGGAGTGGCGACGCCTTCGCCCTTTTGGCGCAGAGCGTCCGTCCACCGGTGCAGCTCATCCAGCGCGAGACGGAGCGCGCCGCCAACGGGCGTGTCGCCCTTCGGACGGATCGCCAGATTCGCGACGTTCGATTCCGCGAGCGGCGCGAAGGGCTGCAGCACCTTCAGGTTCTCGCCCATCCCGACCGCCGCGATCTCGATCCGCGAGTCGGTGAATTCGAGCGCGCCCAGGGTCTTGTGGAAGGCCTTGAGCGCGTCCTGCTGGTCCTGCAGTCCGCGTCCCCACATGCTGTGGGACGTGTCGAGGACGATCATCACGGGGCAGTGCGGAATCGGGATGGCGGGGAGGTTCTCTTCGTTCATGTCGCTATCGTTTCGGTTGGTTTCGCGGGACGGCCGTCGTCCTTTCACTTTTTATAAATCCCAATGCTCCGGGTTTTCCACCGAAACACAAGGAGGATTCCGATCCCGGTAGGGCGCGTTCGCCGAACGCGCCGCGGCGCCCGGCGCGACGGGCTGTCGCGCCCTACCATTGCGCGCCCCCTTTCGATTGCGCGAACGGCCGGAACACGGCCGGTCCGTCGGCGTCGCGGTCGATCAGCACGGCCTTGGTCGGGGAGAGCGCCGGAACCTCCCTCGGCCCGATTCCCTCGAAGCCGAGGAACTTCGCCGGTTCGGAGAGCGTCATGTCTCCGATGCGCAGGTCGCAGACCGAGAGCAGGCCCTTGGCGTCCTGGCACGCCCGTCCGTAGTCGCGGAAGAGCAGCACGAGCTGCACGCCGCTTTTCTTCGGTCGCTCGACCAGCGCGCGGAGGCGTTCCGCCGCGGAAGGGCCGCTCCGCGAGGGGACGTATCCCGCCGAGCGGAGCCCGCGGAGATTTTCGAACCCGTCGAGGACGACGACCTTGCGGGCCGCGTCCCTTGCCGCAAACTCGTCGAGGTTCTCGCCGCTCCATTCGTCGTCGACGCGGACGATGTTCGCGGCCCCGTCGAGGGCGTTCCAGTCCTCCGGATTCTCCGAATAGAGAAGGACCTCCTTCGTTCCCGCTCCGGCGGCGATCCCCCGCGCGATCGCGCGGCGGAGCCCGCCGGCGATGTCGGATCGCCGGGCGACCACGAGCAGGTTCTTTCCGCCCAGGTCCGCGAAGACCGGCTCCTCCTCGAAGTCCGCCGTCCGGCCGACAGCGATCCGAGGGCCGCGGATCTCCTCCGGCGAAACGAGCCCGCCGTCCGCGGGCGGCTCCGGAAGCGCCGTGCCGCGGAACACGCGGCAGTCCGCCACGCCCTCGCCACGTTCGGCCGCCGCTGCGGACAGCTCCTCGAGGTGGGCCTTGCAGCCGTCCGGATCCGCCAGCGGGATGCAGAGGCGGACGTTCGCCGACTTCTTTCCGAGGTCGTTGTTGAGGATGCCGTGCGGCGGTCCCGGCAGCGTCGACGCCGCCAGGTTGTCCATCGCGAGCAGCGTGGCCGAATCCTCCGGCGTGCACTTCAGCGCGAGACGGCAGGCCATCTGCCCGAGGAACGTCCGGATCGAAACGATGTTCTGGAGCCCGTTCACCGTCTGCGTCGCCATCAGCAGATGGATGCCGGCCGACCGACCGAGCTTGAGGAGGTTCCGGAACAGGGTCTCCGCCTCGGCGCCCGCCTTCGCGCCCTCGAACAGCCGCTGGAATTCGTCGACGACGAGGAGGATGCGCGGCAGCGCCTCCCCGGTCTTGCGCCGGTATCTGCGGATATCGACGGTTCCCGCCTCCTTGAAGAGCTCGGAACGGCGGATGCGCTCCCGCTCCAAATGGCGCAGGACCGAGATGCCGTATTCCACGTCGCTCTCCGTCGCGATGCCCGCGGCGTGAGGCAGGAGCGGGCGCGCATAGGCGTTGAACTCCGTCGCCTCCTTGTAGTCGAGCAGGTAGAGGTTCAGCTCGCGCGGCGAATACCGGTGGCAGAGGGAGTGGATCAGCACGTGGAGGAGGTTCGTCTTGCCCGAGCCGGTCGATCCGCCGAGCAGCGCATGGACGGGCGGCTGGTCGCTCAGCGAGAACCGGACGGGGGCCCGGCTTTCTTCGTCCCATCCGATCGTCGCCTCCAGGCCGTTCTCGGACGTGGCGCCCCAGAACGCCTCGTCCTGCCAGACCGACTCCAGCGATCCGGCGATCCGGTCGCGCTCCGCGTAGCCGGAGCAGAGTCCGGCGAGAGCCGTCGCGACGCCCGCGTCGTCCGGCACGGTGCACGGCTCCTCCGCGACGAGACGCAGGTTGCGGAACGTCGGAAAGCAGCCGAGCGGCCCTTGCAGCCGTCCGGCATCCCACGCGAAGGCGCGGAGCGCGTCCCTCAGCGTGGCGTGCCTCCGCGGGTCGAGCTTCGCCGGATCGAGGGCGAGAAGGGGCAGGATGCCGCACTTCGGGCCGTTCTCGAGAATCTTCGCCAGGTAGCCCGCCGCGGCGTCGGTGATCTGGTCCGGCAGGTCGAACATCGCGAGGATCCGGAAGGTCTTCGGGCGGTCGGGGTGGGCGGCGTTGTAGGACGCCCAGTCGCGGATCTCCCCCGTGCACTCCTCCTGCAGGAACGTCTCGATCGCGCCGTGCAACCGCGACAAAGCCGCCTCGATGTCGGGGGCGACGGTCGGGAACTTTCCGCCCGCGAACGGCTTCCGGTTGTCGAGGAGCCCCTGGAACCCGTTCAGCGAGGCTCCCATCCGGACCGGGTCGCACACGGTGATCTCGAGCGAGTCCGGCGGGAGGCACTGGAACGCGCGGAGGAGAAATTCGCGGATGGCGGCCGTCCCGGTTTCCGTCGCGGGAAAGACAAGCGCCTTCGGCACGGGGAACGGCAGGATCCGCGGAACGCACCAGTCGTGGCCATCCGCGGAGAAGCGATAGCGCCCAAACGAGAATGCGTTCGGGAACGCCGCCGCGCGCCCGAACCCCTCCGGACCGAGGTCCGCAATCCGGGGCTGCTCTTCAAGGATGTTTCCGATCCGCTCCTTGAGCGATTTCGCGGCGTTTCTCCCCGCCAGTGCGAGTTCCGTGGCACGCCTCTCTTGTCGGGTTCGAAGGTCGGACAGTTCCGCAAGCGCCTTCTCGTTCTCCCGTGCCGCCGCGACGGCCTTCCGGAAGGCGTCCTGCCGCGCGGCGGTCTCCCCGATCCGGGCGGAGATCTCGGACTCCTTGCGACGCAGGTCGGCCTCTTCGGCGGACAGCGCGTTGCGGCGCTCCTTCTTCTCGTGGATGCTTCCGAGGAGACCGTCCAATTCCTTCTGGACGGCGGCCCGCTCCCCTTCGGCCCGCTCCTTCGCCGCTTTCGTCTCGTCGCCGAAAAACCAGTGCCAGACATCCTCGACGAGGAATCGGTTTCGGATCTCGGCCGCCAGCGAATCGATCCGGTCCGTCAGCTCCTTCCGCCGCTTCTTGGTCTCCTCGATGTCCGCGTCCAGTGCCGCAATCTCCGCACGGACGGATGCCGCACGGGTCGAAACTTCCGCGGCCTCGCCTTCGCGCCCGGCGCGTTCGCTCTCCCGCTCGGCCGCCTCGCGGCGAAGAGATGGAAGCGTGTCCGCCCCGACCGTTTCCCGCGACAGCCCCGCCTTCGCGAGAAGCCGCACGATTTCGGCATCGAGCTGCTTCGCATGGGCCTTCAGGGCCGCCTCCTGCGCGATCTCCTCGGCGGGAATGCCGTCGAGGTTCGCGTCGAGCGCGCCGATAAGGCGGCGGATTTCGTCGTTGTTTTCGCGGATGTCGTTCTTCATTCGTTGTTTCCTTCGAGTTCGGTTTCGAGATCGGAGAGTTCCCGGTTCGTGCTTTCGATTTCGGACGACAGGGCGTCCAGTTCGTTCGCCATCGGTTCGAGGACCTTCTCCATCAGACTCGTTGCGAACTCGCCGCGGGTCTGTTCCCGGAAGAGTTCGAGAGCGCGTTTGAAGGAGGTCGCGAGATTGTCGTTCATGGTCTGGTCTTCCCGATTCCGTAGACGATGGCTTCGTAGAGAGCCCGGTCGATATCCCGCTTCCGCGGCAACATGCCGATGATCGGCGAACCCGCGGCGCGGAGCCTGTCCCTCAGTTCGCGCTCCTCCGCTTCCGGCAGATCGTGGATGTCCGCCGTGCAGATCGTCGCCGAGGCGTTCGCCGTCCGGTGCCCGCCGGCCTGGAACGCGAGATGGTCCTCCTGCGACAGCAGATAGGACGCCTGTCCCGCCTTGACCTCGAACGCGATCGTCCCTCCTTTCGGGGCGAAGGCGCGGTCGCCGCGCCCGAGGATCACCGGCGCGCGCAGGTTGCGGACGACGAGATCCGTCTTCGTATAGCGCCCGTCGTCGAAGACGGTCCGGTTCTGAGTGGAGACGTCTCCGATCGGGCGGAATGCCGCCGTCACGACGCGCTCCGCCAGCTCGCCGCAGGCGTTCCGGCGCGCCTGGCGGATGACGGCCGTCTTCTCCGCCAGCGTGGCCGCGGCTGTCCAGCGGCGGCCGTAGTCCTCGATCTTGGATCGGAACCACGGATCGCGCTCGGCCTCGTAGGCGACGGATTCCCGGAGATTTGCCGCTTTCATCCGGGCGGCGAGCGCGTCGGGCGTCACGGGCGCGTTCGCCGGAGGCGTCCACCGCACCAATCCGGCGAACGCCGCCGCCGCCGAGCCGGGATGTTCGGCGATGTACTTCTCCAGCGCCTCGCAGGCGTGGCGGACGCGCTCGGCGCACTGTTCGCCGAGCGCCTCCATCCGCATCAGCGAGGTCCGGCTTCCGTCCAGGAACCGCTCGCGCAGCGCCGCCGCCTGTCGTGCCGTTGCCGCCGCCTTCTCGCGGCGCTCCTCGCAGCCGCGGAGCGACTCGTTCGCCTCGCCGAGTCCCGCCCGCGCGGACGCGAGTTCGGCCTCGGCGGAATCGTTTTCCTCGCCCTCCTCGTCGTTGTTTCTGGAGGAGATTTCCGACTCGAGGGATTCGATCAGCGATTCCAGACGACAGACTTCCGCCCGAGCCTCCTCGACCGCCTGCTCCGCCCCGGCGAGGGCGGCGTCGGCCGACTCCGTGAGGGCACCGAGCGAGGCGCCCGTCTCGCGGACGGACTCCGCCGCGTTCTCGACCCCTGCGGAAAGGGCCGAGGCAACGTCTTCCATGTTTTCGACGGATGCGATGGTTTCCATGTCGTTCAGAAGGAGACGGAGTTCGCCTCGTCGAGATGTTCGGCAAGACGGAGGAGATGCGGCACCTGCTCCTCGCAGGCCTCCGAAAACCGGCGGATGCACTCTTGCAGATCTCCGAAAGCTTCCGCAAACTCTCTGCTTTTGACGTCGTCCCAAGTGTCTCCCAGCGCCGCCAGCGCGGCGGTGGTGGAGGAAAGCTCTTCCGAGATGTTCTCGTCGCAGGCCTGGAGCCGGGCGGCAAAGTCGCGGATTTCGTCGGGATTGGCGTGGACTTGGGACATGGTGCTGCTCCTGGTTTTGGATTCGTTTTGTTGTGTGTTCGTGGGGTTGTTCTGCCTTGTATAAGCGGTAGCCGCCGCTGTTTTCCGGGCCTGCCCGCTTTTTTCTTCCGGTGCGACTTTCTGCGACGGTCGCGCCGCATTCGCCGGATGCGGCGCGACGGGGCCGTCGCGCCCTACCGGAACGGAGGTCTGCTCCCGGTAGGGCGCGCTCGACGAGCGTGCGGCCATGTCCGGCTCATCCTTCGTTCCGTTCTCCCGGTAGGGCGCGCTCGCCGAGCGCGCCGCCGGGATTAACGGGCCCCGCGCCGCCTCGATGACGGAATCCACCCATTCCTCTGGCGGAACGTGCGCGGCGGGATGCGGAGCCCAGAGGACGCGCTTGCCGCGCCAAACGTGGATGTCCACGGTCGACCCGCCCCGAACGATCTTGCGGACCGGCGCGGAAAGGTCGATCCCCATGTCCGTCGCGAAGCATTGCAGCGTGTTGCCGAAGACGAGAATGTCCGGATCGTAGAGCTCGATCTGCTCGAAGAGAATGTCCTTCCATTGTTCGTAGCAGGCGAAGAGCCGTTCGTCGCTCGTCATCCGCCCCGCCGGCATCTTGCCTACGTTCGCGAATGCGATGCTCCGCAGCGTTCGCTCGTAGTCCGTCGGCGCATCGGAGATCCACGGCAGTTCCGAGTAGGAACCGATTCCGCCCAGAATGGCGCGGCTCGCGTAGGCCACGTTTCTCAGCGCCGGATTTCCGTTCGCGACCTGTGCGAGGGTCTTTCCTTTCGCGACGTCCCGGAAGAACGTCCATCCGCCGCCGCAGGGAGTTCCGTCGTCGTCCCAGTCGTCGTAGGGCTCCTTGAGGATCCACATCAGGCGCTGCTTCGCGTCGAAATACGCCGCCGCATCGGCCACGCCGTCGTAAATCGGCTCGATCTTCCCGGTATCGTATCCAAGCTCTTCCGCTCGCCGGAACACTTTGTCCTGCAGCGCGGCCTGCGCGGTTTCGAGATCTGATGCTTTCATTTTTTGAAATCCGTCGGCGAACGCAATGGTTTCGACTTCTGGCCCGTGCTCTTCCGTCACCATTGATAAGTGATAAATCTCGTCCGATTCCACGATCGGACGGAAAAAACTCCGCGGCCCGAAGGCGGGCCGCGGCGGTCTTCGGAGCAGTCGCCCCGGCCGATTCAGTTCTTACCGGCGGGGGCGTTTGTGACCGGCATGTCCAGAAGGGCGCGTCCGATCGTTTCAGCGTCGGCCTCGGAATCGCGTTCGGGCGGCGGCTCGTCCGGCGTCTCCGCGATCCGTTTGAGCCGTTCACGTTCCACCGCCTCGTTCGTCTTACGTTCGGATTCGGCGTCCGGATGAAAATACATGTTCGTCGTCAGCGCGGCGGGATTCTCGTCGAGCAGATCGATTTCTTCCGGTTCCCCGTAAGTCGGGGAAAGTTTCGGGTAGGCGGCGTGAAGCCGGTGGAATTCATATACCCGGGACCAGTCCGCAAGGCGGAAGGAATCGCCGAAAAACGTCGTGCGGCACATCTTGAGCGCGGACACCGCCCAACTGTCCGCCCAAAGCCCAACGGATTGGTTCGACGCGTCTTCGCCGGCCTTCGCGATTCCTTTCAGCACGATGAGGTTTTTGAGAAGCCAACGTCTACGCACGGGCGTCATGCGGACGTTTTCGATGCGCGTTTTCCAGATTTCGCAACCTTCGAAGCACTTTGCCCAATATTCGGAAACCCAGACGCCGTCGACGCGAACCATCCGGAAAACCGAATCCGGATGGGCCGACGGCGTGACGATGACGGATCCGTCCGGTTTGGGTTCGGCCCGGAAGTCCATCTTCGCCGGCGTGTAGGGCGGTGGCACTCCGATTCCCCCGGGAAGTCCGGCCGGAGGCAAGGCGAGGAGGGCGGGTAGATTTCCTTCGAGAAGCCGGTCGGCCGTTGCGGCCTCGGCGATGGCCAAGGCCCCGGCCGCGTAGCGGCGTCCGGCGTCGCGAACTTCTTCTTTGACGTATCCGTTTTTGAGATTCTGCGTGTTGTACGTCTCGGCTCGCCATTCCGCGTGAAGGCCGTAGGAGCGATAGAACGTCAAGGCCGCCTCGCGGAACAACATGTATTCGGTGTCCAGGCATTTGGAAACGAGCGCGGGAACGCTTTCGTCAAGGGCCTTGCGCCATGTCGCGGGAATCGCGTTGTAGAACGCAAGGAAATCGCCCCCCTGCGCCATGGCGAAATTCGCGGAGAGAAAATCCTCGATGGCGCGACGATCCTCGTCCGGAACGGTCGGTTCCGGCGTTCTTGTTGCGCCGGGCTGATCCGGTTCCGATTGACTGCTTTCGGACTGCATTTCGAACGAACCCGTTTTCGCGGGTTTTCCGATTCGGCGAATCACGAGAATGGCGGAACCTGTCAGAATCAAAACAACAATGGCAAAAACGATAATACGGAAAGTGCCGCGGCGCGACCGCGGTATTCCGGAATTGTCCGGTTCAGGCGGAGGAAGGGGGATTCCAAGCGTCCGAAGACTGCCGGCCAAATCCGTGTTGGAAAGGAACCGTTCACCGCGTTCGCCGTGAAAGTCGGACAAGTTTGCGGCATTATCGCTCCAGGCAGATTCGACGACTCTTGTCGTGACGACTCCGACGTCGCCGGACTCCCGTTGCAGGAGAAGGTTCCGGCTACGGTTGTTCTCCGTCTTCGTAACGAGAACGGGAGGTCGTCCTGCCTTGAGGGGAGGAACGAGGAGTGTGAGAACCGTCGTTCCCCTGTAGGGAAGGAGTTTGGTCGTGACGCCAATGTTATTGCCTGGAATGACCCAAGTTTCCCTTTTGCAGCGAAACTCGCCACTCTTCGGAAACAATCGTCCCAGCACGGCTTCCCGGACGTATGCTTCTAGACCTCGCTTTTCCAGAATGCCGGACGGGTCGCACGTCCCGAAGGGAACGGGCTCGTTCGCGTCGTCGATGCCGACGAACAGGACGCCGCCGCGGGAATTGTGGAGCGCAACGAGCGCACAGGCAATCGACCGGAGGAGTTCAGCCTCGTAGAACTTCGCCTCTTCGGCGACTTTCTCCGGCGGACATTTCTCCAGCTTTGCGCGGAAGTCAGGATCCTTTTCCTTTGACGGATAGACGCCGGCTTTCTTTTCTAACCAGTCCGTCTCCCCGCCGCGCGCAACTTCAAGCAGGATATCCACGGCCTCGTCCCCCTTCTGGTTGAGGACGGTCCGTGCGAAGTCGTATCCGCTGACGGGATAGATGCGCTTGGTCTTACGTGTCGCGGTCGGCATGGGTCAGGATGCTACCACAACCGCAGCCGAAAGGGAATCAGGAAACGAGCCGAATCCCGCGCCTGAGACGTGCCTCAAGGCGCGCGATCAGCTCCGGGAGCTCAGCACGTTCGACGCGGGTCTCGAGGACGACCTTGCCGCGGTAGTCGACCCAGGTTGCGGTCCGGACGGGGATGCCGAAAAGCTGCGACGCACCCGTCGCCAAGTTGCAGATGCGGATCCGTTCGCCGACCTTCCGCGGAAACGTCCTGCGGTTGTCCCAGACGAGAATCCACGGATCGGCCGTCGACAAGTGCGCTTTGAGATGGTCCAGAAGCTTTCGCATGTTCGGTCAACGGAGGTTCTGTTCAAACGAATTCCGTCCGTCACCATTCATAAGTGACGAACTGAGGATATTTCCATCCTTGCAATGGGAACCATGAAACTGGAAGAAACGTGAAGATCGTCCTTATGATAGATGTGGAAAAACCATTCAACCGATTCGCGAAGAACCGACCATGAACGAAATGAAACAATACCAGGACCTGGTCATCAACCTCCACTACACCGACATCTGCAACTATCGGTGCCGGTTCTGCCATTCGCGTTTCGGCAAGACTCCTCTGGGGCTGGCGGAATGGAAGCGGATCGTCGCCAACATCGTCAAGGACGTGGACGTCCGACGCTTCAACCTGGCAGGCGGCGAGCCACTGGCCGCGCCGTTCGCCCAGGAACTGATCGACCACATCCACGGGTTGGAAATTCCCGTCTCCGTCATCACGAACGGCAGCCTGCTCACGCCGTCGTGGATCGACGCCAACCGGAACAAGCTGTCCATGATCGGCATCAGCGTCGACGCCACCGATCACGCGGACAATGTGCGCTTGGGACGCATCAACGGAGCGGGTCTGAGCCTGACAAAGGAGCGCCTCGTGGAACTTGCTCGTTCAATCCACGCAGCCGGGATCCGCCTGAAGATCAACACCGTGGTCAACCGGGTGAACTGCCATCGCGACTTCCACGAACTGGTGGAGTCGGTCCGGCCCGACCGGTGGAAACTCCTGCGGATGATCCGAATCGAAGGGACGAACGACCACGCGGACGACCTGCTCGTCTCCGACGCGGAATTCGAGGCTTTCGCGTCACGGCACGCGGACTGCCGCCCCGTGGTGGAGAATACGGAGGACATCGTCAACGCCTACGTCGTCGTCAACCCGATGGGTCGGCTGTTGGACAACACCGGCGGCCGCTACCGCGAGACACCGTCCCTGCTTGACCATTCGTTCGGGGAGGTTTTCCCGGAAGTGGCGTTCGACCGGCGAGCATACGAGCGACGATATTGAGTTGCGCACGGCGGAGCGACTTGGTAGAATGTGGCCCATTCTCACTCCACCCCACGAATGGCCATGAAACAGCTACTCCTTCGCCTTTTCTCCCGGAAGAAGATCACAAAGTGCGACGATTTCGGTGCGCTGTCAGGTTCCGTTTTGGGCATAACCCCTCCCCCCCGGAAGGAATGGTTCGCCAATCCGATCCTGGTCACCGCGCGGGGCGAATTCCTGGATTCGGCGGAGGGCGACGTCTCCGCCCTCGTCACCAATTCGGTCCGCCGCGCTCCGGGCGTCAAATCCGCCACGCTGGACGTGTTCGGATTTTCCGCCATCGTCATCGAGCGCCGGCTTCTCGACCCCGGCCTTGCCGTCACGGGCGTCAGCTCCGTCGCCGAAATCCTTCCGAACGGACGCTACCGCGCCCGCCGCTGGTTCGACCCCAACGACCCGCTGTAGGGCGGGCGCGGCCGCCTTCGTTTCGCATCCCGGGCTCTCAGTCTCCTTCGGAAACTCGATTTCAGGCTTCGAAGAGTCGTTCCGCCGGAACGAGAAAGTCAAAATAACCATCCGCCTCGATACGGGGGGAAAGACTGCCTTCGTAAACCAGCGCCGTTCGGATTGTGATCCCGCGCGGCGTTCCGAGCGCCGCCACCTTCGCCTGGACTTCATCCGCAACGTTTTCGCCGATTTCCGCCTTCCGCTTGATCTCCACCACGCAAACCGACCGCGGCGCCTGAAGAAGAAGGTCGATCTGGCATCCGCGCCCGTTCGCTGTCCTGGCGTTGCGCCACGGCGCTGCGGACAGGAGCAGCGTTCGGTTGAACCCGAGCAACGGGAGCAGCTGGGGGATGTTTGCCAGAACCAGATTCTCGAACTGAAGCCCCAGCATCGCGCTCCATCCGGGAAGCTGCCCGAGGGAAACAAAACGGAAAGCTCCGGCCTTTATGGATTCGGCATGGGGCTCGATGTATTTCAGGTAGAACCGCGTGTAGTTGTCCCGCAGGCGATAGACCGTCCGTCCGCAAGGACGGCCCGTTTCCGGATTGATGCCGGCGTCGGCGGCTAGGAATCCGGCAAGGACCAGTTCGTTCAATGTCCGCGAAAGCATTCCATTCGCGGCCGTTCCCGTTTTTCGAGCCGTTTCCGATGCCGTCAGGCCGCCCTCCGACAAGGCCCGCAAAAGATTCTTCTTCCCGGATGCGGTCGGTCCGAAGACGTCGGCGAACGCTGCATCGAATTCCCGGAACAACGGTCCCGTCGGAAGAAAGCAGAGGCGGCGGATGTTTTCCTCGGCGGAAAGGGAAGGATCGATGTCCTCCAGATATTTTGGAATGCCTCCCGTCACGGAAAGGATGTCGAACTTTTCCCTGGCGGGAACTCTTGCGTCCCGTCGTCCCCAGAAGGCGCGGCACTGGGCGAGCGTAAGTTCGGGCAGGACGATGTCCAGCGAATCTCGTCCGACGAACGCCGTGTTCTCCAGGATGTTTTCCGCAATCCATGCCGAAACGGAGCCGCACAGGACGACGACGAGGTCCTTCCGACCATGGAAGAACCGATCCCAGGCGATTTTGAGCCGCCCGGGAAAATCCGGATCGAACTTCCCCATCCACGAGATTTCGTCGAGCAGGATGACGATCCGCCCCGTTCCCGGAAGCTTTTCGGCCAGAACGGAAAACGCTTCTGTCCAGTTCCGGAACCGGAACTCCGGCTCGCGGGTCTGAAGCGCGAGCTGCGACGCGAACTCCGCAAGCTGGACGTCGTTCGTCGTTCCCCTGCGCGGAGCAAGGCCTTCAAACCGGAGCAACCGCGCCCTCGACCTTCGCGCGAACTCCTCCACAAGCGTGCTTTTGCCGATCCTTCGTCTGCCACGGCACGTGACGAGCGAAGCCTTCGGCTTGCGCCAAAGAGCCTCCATCAGTTCCAGCTGTTCCGATCTTCCGACAAACATTCTGCACCTCGTGCATTCGGGCGCCCATTGCGCCAGCGACACGACGGACTCTAGCGCATTTCGGAAAAGACGTCAAGCGAACTTTGTGCGATTCCGGCAAAGTTAGACATTTTTTCTCGATTGCAGGATGTCTAATTTTGATGATTTTAAACGAAGTTAGACAGTTGCGTTCGCTGTCCGTTTCGCGCCCGGCGCCGGTTCGACCCCGACGACCCGCTGCGGCCGGGCGCAATGCGCCGGGGGACGGCTACGGGAGAGGGCTCCGCCCTCCCCGAACCCCTCCCGCCATTGGCTAGGGAAGGGCAGAGAGGGCTCTCTGGCGCAGATGCGCCTGCCGCTCCCTCGCCGGCCTTCGGGCCGCCCTCCGGGGTGGGGTTCGGGGAGGGGCGCAGCCCCTCGCCCGTCGCTCCGGTTTCTCCCCGCGCCCGGGGCAGACTAGAACGAATTGAGATTGCGCTCCATTTCCTGGCTGTTCCTTTCCTCTGCGGTCGCTGCTTCGGCCCGGCGCCGTTCTTCGGCTCTGCGCTGCACTTCCGTCCTTGCATCGGACATTGCGCGGAAGAGTCGTTTGTCAAGAGTGGAAACGAACGGCGGTTGCAGAGGGCGTTTCGCACTCCCATGGTGTTGATTCAATAAGCCAGCTTTCATCACTTCATTTCCACCGAAACCTTGAAGAAGCGGTAGCCGGCTGCCTCGGGGTCATCGAGGTTTGTGACGTCCTGCCAGCCGTCAGGATCGTCAAGCGAGCGTTTGCCGAGAATCTTGCGTGTTCGCTTCGCCTCTTCCTCTGCCGGTAGCGGCGGATTCCATCGCACGACGGGCTTGCCGTCCACGATTTCGATTGTCGCCTCGAACCGAGCCGTCTCGTCCGTGGGGCTGATTCCCGCAACGTAGCATTCCCATACCTTGTTGATTCCGTTGGCGGCGGTGGCATTGGCCGCCGCCTCATGGTCGCCATCGGCCCTTGCAAGTGCAGAGGCTGCTTTTTCCTCAATCCAGTCGGATGGGATGCGCACATTCCCGATCACGATGTCATGCGATGGAACACCGCCGGACCAGGAAACTTGGTCGAGATACGCGCAGTCGCCGGTCTCCGTTCCGGCATTCCAGAACTCAAAGCGGATCGTGTGCGTTCCGTCCCCGGTGATCTCCAGCGTCTCCCGCGACCAATCGGTGCCCGGATAGTAGGCATCAAGCCATTCGCCGTCCAGCAGGACGTCTACGCCCGAATTGCTGTCGCCGCTAACGCCAAGCCGCCACGACCACGCGAACGTTCCTCCGCCTTGCACGGTTGTTTCCAGAGCGCTCACCTCGTCGCCATTGGACAAGCCACCGCTCCGTGCGGAAGAAACCCCGTCCGCCGACACCGCGACCTGCGGGAACCAAGTCGCGTTTCCGGATGTCCCCCATGTCAGGCTGCCCGCATCCAGAGCCTTCTTCAACGTTAGTTCCGCAATTGAAAGCGTCACCGAGCGCGGCCTGTCGGCGGGAATCGCAATGGTTCGGGCGGATTCATCCAGCACCACTCCGTCCGTGTCGCCTGAAAGCGCAATGGTGAAGAAATCGACATTCGGCGAGTATTGCGCCACAACGGCTTCGCCCAACGCGAACCAGCCGTCCACGACATCAATCCCAACCGGGCCGTTGGCCGCGATGGCAATCCAAACATTGGTTTGCCAGTTCCAACGGATCGACGAATCCGATTCGATGGTGAACGCGATATTCGTTCCCGTCCCGCTTTCCGGGACGCTACCCGTGCCTGTCCATCCCGTGCAGACGTATTGGACGCCGTTCGTCGGCTCCGGTTCGGCGACGCTTGCGGACATCAGCGTTCCCCATGACAGGGCATGGACGCCGTTCGTCGGTGAAGGAACGCCCCATTCGCTTTCGACGGCAAGCGACACCTTGACCTCGGTGATTGTCACGTCGATCTGGCGCGGCTTGTCGGCGACGAAGCGAAGCGTCGTGCCGTCCAGCGTGACGCCATCCGTATCGCCGGAAAGCGAAATCTCGTAGAGATGAGACGCCGGAGAAAGCGCGACTTCGACCTCTTCGCCCGAAGCCACCCATTG
Source organism: Verrucomicrobia bacterium UBA6982 (assembly GCA_002448475.1). Taxonomy (GTDB): domain Bacteria; phylum Verrucomicrobiota; class Kiritimatiellia; order RFP12; family UBA3636; genus UBA3636. The sequence continues at coordinate 23,042 of DJYI01000074.1, read as the reverse complement.
CGGCCCGAAGTCGCCAGACCCGCCGGAAACGGAAACGCCAGTCAGGTAGTCCGTCCGCCAGTTCCAGACAATGGACGTGTCGTTCGTGATCGTGAACGATACGCTGCTTTCGGCGCCGACTGCCGGGACGCTGCCCGTGCCGGTCCAGCCCGTGCAGACGCGCCGCGTTCCATTCTCCAGCTCCGGCGAGTCTACGCTGGCGACCACCTCGTCCCCGTAAACGAATGTTTGCGTCCCAGCATCCGGTGTTGCCGTTCCGAATGCGCTCGCAACGGCGAGCGCCACCTCCGGCCGCCAGTCCACGTCGTCGAGAAACGCCGCGTCCTCGCCGGTCGCGCTTCCAGAACCGCGCTCGTAGCTCCAGCGCACCGTGTGCACGCCCACCGGAATGTTGAGCGAAACCGTTTCCCATGTCGTTGATCGGGTTATGCTTGCTTGCTCGACACCGTCGAGGAAGAACTTGCAGAAATCGCCGCGTCCAGCGGAGATGCACCACCGGAATGAAAATGTTCCCTTGCCGCAAACAGTAGACTCCATGGCAGAGTTCGTGCTGGCAGGAATCTCGCCGCTGCGTAGGCAAAAACCCCCTCTTGCGGACTCGTCCTTCGAGACAATCCATGGTGCGCTTGCGTCATCCGTGAAATGGAGAAGTTCCGTGTCCGCCGCCATCATCGACATATCCGTGATGCGAACAAAGAATGAGCGGGTTTCCCCGTTCGTAACAATGGCGTAATGGTCTGTTGTGCGCAACTCGCCAGTTTCCTCAGCAATCCATTCAATCCAGTCCCGGGGTTTTTTTGTGGAAACTGACCATATCAGCCCCGACACTCCATCTGAGATGTAAACATTTTCAAGCCCGAACCAACCAGCATTCGGGTTCTCCATTCGAAGCCGTCCCGTTTCTCCCCAAGTCACATCGACGAGATTCGTGCACTGCCAGAACGGAACGGCGCCGACTGTCTCAACATTTGTCGGCATTCTAATGGAATGAAGATTACCGCAATTGCCAAAGGCGGCGTAGCCGATGTTGGTGACGGAATCCGGGATTGTGATTTCGTCAAGGCCCTCGCATCCGAAAAATGCAAAGTCAGGTATCGACGTTGGGCTTCCGGCAAGGCGAATCTCCCTCAAGGTCCGGCAGTCGCTGAACGCCCCAGGTGCCAGCATTCCACCACGAACCTCTACAGTTTCAAGCGATTCGGGGACGAACCATGTCGCGGACAAATTACCGGCTGCTCCGAATACCTGCCCGATTTCAACACTACCATTATAGGGATTGCCTCCGAAAATTGCGCCAAAGCCTGAGAACTCCGTTTCCACTAGATAATTCGTCGTGATGCCGACAAACGGAAGAGAGAGGGAAACGAGATTTGTGCAACCTTGGAAAGTAGCAGGCCTTATCATTGAGACTGTATCTGGAACGCGCATTTCCGTCAGGGATGCACATTCGCTAAAACAATTGAGGCCGATGTCGTCTAGACAATCGTTCCAAACGATGTTCGTTAGCGACGTGCATCTCGAAAAGCAGGCTACGCCCAACTTGCGGCACTTTTCAGGAATTGCTATTTGGCCAAGCGAGTTGCACACAGTAAATGCATAGTCCGGCAGCTCTTCTAACAACGGACTCGCGGTGAAGTTGGTCATGGCCACGCAACCACCAAAGGCCCTACTTCCCATGCGGTCCAAATTTGGGGGACATCTGAATTCTTCAAGACTGACGCAGTACATGAACGAGGTAAAGCCGATCGCAGTTACGCTATCAGGTAATTTCACATGTTTCAAACTTCCACAATAAGTAAATGCGCTATCTTCAATGTTCGTTATTGAAGACGGAATGGAGACATCAATTAGTGACAAACAGCCTGCAAATGTTCCTTTGGGGATGCTCCGTAATCCGCTTCCTACTGTTGCCGTCCGTAGCGCTACGCAATCGGAGAATGCTTCAGTTCCCATATCGACAACCGAATTTGGAATTGACACGCTTCGGAGTGAGGCACAGTCATGAAATGCGGCATCTTGAATGCTTTTGACACCGCTTCCTATTGCCATGGAAACCATGTTGGAGCATAGCGTTGCCGCATAGTAGCCAATGTTCGTTACCCCGTTCGGGATGTTGAGGGACGAAATCGAACTTCCTGCAACAGCACCGGTGCCGAAGTTACGAAGGTTGGACGGCAGACTCACCGACGAAATCTTCGGCTCAAACACAACTTCGGGGATGAATATGTTCGTCATCACACCGGCGGCATCATAGTCGGCGACATGGACAGCCTCAATGCTTCGGACTGGGTAGCCGTTGATCGTCTCCGGCACCGTCACGCTCCCAGTTTGTTGGGTGCAAAAGCGGATAATCGCCTCGTCGTTCTCAACCTCGTATTTCCAGATTCCGCTTGTAGGCCATCCATAATCTACGGGGCGGATCGTAATCGTGAACGTGTGGCTCTGTCCGTCGCTCGTTGAAATGGTCACGGATCTATTTTGCACGGCTTCGGTAGGATTCCCCGACAACAAGCCGTCTGGTGAAAGAGAAAGACCTGCTGGAAGACTCCCGCTCGAGACAGAATAAACCATGTTACTGGATTCGACATCAGCGATAATCCATGTCGCATATCGCTTCCCAATCTGACCATTAGGCAGGGAATTATCACTAAACGTGAAAACCGGGTACATTCCATTTGTTGCTGGACTTGCAATAAAGACGGTAGCTGAATATCCACTCTTCAAATGATTAACAAACTTGCCTAAATGCCTTGGAATAATTACCTCCGATAGTTTTTCGCAACCGGCGAACGTCATGTCCCCGATGCTCGTCACGCCGTTGCCGATCGTCACCGACGTCAGGCCGCTGCAGTTATAGAACGCATAGTCCCCGATGCTGGTCACGGAGTCCGGGATCGTCACCGACGTGAGGCCTCTGCATTTGTAGAACGTATGCAACCCGATGCCGATCACGGAGTCCGGGATCGTGAACGACGTGAGGCCGCTGCAACCGGAGAACGCCGAGTTTCCGATGCTGGTCACGGAGTCCGGGATCGTCACCGACGTGAGGCCGCTGCAATCGGAGAACGCCGAGTTCCCGATGCTCGTCACGCCGTTGCCGATCGTCACCGACGTCAGGCCGCTGCAGTCACGGAACGCATAGTCCCCGATGCTGGCCACGGAGTCCGGGATCGTCACCGACGTCAGGCTGCTGCAGCCGTCGAACGCTTCGTACCCGATGCCCCTAACGCCAGTAAGATTGAGTGAGCCGGAAAGCGTGGGTTCGCTTCCTATCGCCCATCCATCGACCAATTTCACTCCGGGAATGGTTGAAGTGTCGTAGAGCGCAGAATTGCACCATCCGAACGCCGACTCCATGATACTCGTCACGGAGTCTGGGATCGTCACCGACTTGAGGCCTCTGCACGATGCGAACGCCCTGAACCCGATGTTCGTCACGGAGTCCGGGATCGTCACCGACACGAGGCCGCTGCAGCCGGAGAATGCATTGTTCCCGATGCTGGTCACGGGATAGCCGCCAAGCGTGGAGGGAATGGTGATGGCGCCCGTCGTTGATGTGGAAATCGCCGAACTGGAGGACGACTTGTAAATCGACGCCTTCCCGTTCGACACGGTGTATGTCCACGTGATGCCGTTGACATTTTCCGTATCAGCAAAGCCACTACTCACCAAAAGAACAGAAATAAACACAAAAACGGCGAAACACTTCTTCATGGTTTCTATTCTCCTCGAATGTCACGAAAAGCAGCCATGTCATCCTGTAGTGTTTCGCTTCCCAAGTGAGATGCCAGCCAGGCTTTCAACTTGCGAACGACTATGCGCTTGCGAACGACTATGCGGATGATTATGAAAATGATTATGCCCATTAGGACAATCCCAACAATCCAACTGTTCCGAGAGAGGTATCGCGCACCAGAAATAAGTCGCGCAAATGAAACAAAGGTCATCACGACAGCATGGACAATTGCCAACACCACGCCTAGCCACATGGAGATTTGTGCAATGAACAGATAGACTTTGTTCGGGGAATAGACACCTCCATTGGGTGAGATTAGGCTTTTGTCCCACTTTGGGAAATAGTCCTTTTCAGAAGAGCAAGGAACAATTCCTAGAAGGCATGAATGAGAAGGATTGCCTCGGCAGACTTTGCAGTTTTTGTGCTTTTGAATCTCTGAAAATCCCGCCCCCAATGTCAAAGCGCAACATGACCCAACAACTGGGTTCGTCCGTAAGTAATTGTGGATAAAACATTCGGCCATCCAGTCGGTTCTCTCCGCCCAGGCATTGGCCCCTTTTATCATGTATACCCAAAGAATGGAAATGACAAAGATGCCAATCGCCACAACCATCAGCAAGCCATTGAATGTGTTGAAAATACCAGTTGGGTGTGAAAGTTCGCATGGCTTCCGAAAGAGAAAAATCGAGATCGCTTGATACAACAAGAAAGCGTAGGCACCGTAGCACAAGGTGAGGAATCCCCAAATGTACAGCGCCCTCGCGCTGAACGACTCCATTTCTATCTCGCGTGCTTTCCAAATCGCCTCAAACTTCAGTTTGATCTTGTCTGATTTTGAGATTCCTTTTTTACTCATTGCATTCCTCCAAAAACGTTATAGCCGACATGTTGCCCACTCGTCAGTCAAAAGACACGGATGCCCTTGGCTTCGATGGTTGAAATCGGTGGAATGGGTTCTTGTTCGTCCAACTCTGGTTTCTCTGGATTGTCGCACCAGGGTTTGTGTTACGACCACCACAAGCAAAGATAGTGGAGAGCAGGGCGTTGATGGATAGATCGGCAAATCTGGTTGGAAGCCGATAGTGTTGCATTCTGGCAAGGCGCTCGCACATCGTGTGGTCTTCCATGAACGATGCCACATTGAGCCGCATGGCCTCCTCGTAAAGTTCCCGCTCGTGCTTCCAATGCGCCGGGAATCTGTCAATGCATGAGTCGAATGCGGTGTCGAGAACCGGACTTCCGGGGTGCTTGTAGTTGCGTTGCTCGCCTCGGAAGAAGTATTCCGCCCCGTCATCTGCACGGCGCGATGCGGCCTTGTCTTCGTCGACGATCCGAAGGATCTCGGCGACAACCTGATCGAGCGAGTGGCAGGGGCTGGACATGGAGGCGCTACGTTCCCCTTCCGCCCTCATGGTTGATGGTCCCCCGGAGTCGCGGTGAAGGCGAAAGGGAAAGAAGGCGCGCCTCCGGGATGTCTCCGCAGAAGGCACGGCCAAGCGCCTTAGGAACGAAACAAGCCGAAGACGCACCCGGTGGCGCGCTCCGGACAAGCGCGTTCCACTGTTCGAAACCGGCGCCGAAGCGCCGTTTGGCCGTTTCTCTGCGGGAAAATTGCTTGTCCAGATCGAAGTCGATGCTGGTGCCGCTTGCATTCGGCCTTTCGGCTTTGCGCGCGCGACGCCGGGGATCATACTCCATGCGCGTCCGTGCGGCAAGCGGAAAATTCCGCTTGCCGGCCGGGCGCGGCTTCGGCAAAGGGGGCTTGATGGCGCGGCGGGGCCGCGCAAAGGAAGATGAGGCGAACTCCCGTTCGCTGTGGAAAATGACGGCCTGAGACCTCCTCCCCGTTGCGGTGTAGCGGAGGGAGTCATAGAGGGAATCAAAAGGATGTGGGAGCATTCCGGCATGTGGAATCATTTCCATATTGCCAGGAACCGTGGATTTTCTTACGGATGAGCGGAAAATTTCTTCGCGATGGCACCGGCAAGATGGCTCAATCGCGGCGCGCTCGGAGAGCGTGCCATCCCCGGTTGCGGTGTGATTGGCTTGGTCGATTTTGTCGGCTTGGTCGATTTTGTCGACGACCGACTAAATCGACGACCGACAAAGCCAATCGTCGATATTTCGCGCGTCGCGCGGACCGTTTTGTCTCGCCTCATCCTGCCGAATTCACAACACTTCGCGGACTTTGCGAACTTCGCGCGAGATATTGCGGCGCGGGAAGATTGCGGCGCGGCCGGAGGCCGCCCCCCCATGTTCGCGGGCTGGAAGC
>DJYI01000074.1:0-16890 GCA_002448475.1 Verrucomicrobia bacterium UBA6982 | reverse complement strand
GGCGCGGCGGCGCGGCGGGAGGCCACAGCCCCATGTTTCGCGGGCTGGAAGCCCGCGCTCCCAGGAGGAGCGGCGGATCGCCTCCGCCGTGGCCTTGCCGATTTCGCGGATCCCGGTCGTAAAGCTGTTCGCGCCGACAACTGCTGCGACACTGGCTCCCGCCGCAAGAACGTGTTTCGGCTTAACCTCGGCGAAAACCGCAGCCACCTTGGAGAGAGGCTTCGCGGCGACGGACTCGGCCTTGGCCGCCGCCACCGCGGTATCGACAGCCACCATGGCCTAGACGCAACTCCCGCCGCCGGATCCCCGCCGGTTACTGAATCCACTCGCTACCCAGCGAGAGGCCAGCAACCCCCACCCCCATTTCCTGACGCATTACTTGCGCGCCGGGTGTGGAAAGATTGCCGGAACGCTTGCGTGCGGTTCCCCCAACGTTCCGAAATTCGCGCAGGGTGTCATTTTTGCCTTTTCTTCTCGCGGGGAGTTGTGCTAGAATCCGCTCCATTCCACAATTCGCGCACGCCCGACAGTCCGCCGGGGCGGTGCGCAGACAGAACGCAACGGTTCAGACAAATGCCAATAAGACTAGTCCACTGGTCTCCCGACCGAAAGTCAAAAACGGTCGAGGAGTTTCTGATGCGCCCGGCTTTCGACTCGGAGGCCGAACGCATAGCGTCGGCCATTCTCACCGATATCCGGCGTCGCGGCGAACCGGCGATTTTCGCCGCCATCGCAAACATCGAGAAGGTTGTGCTAAAGCCTTCGGAACTCCGCGTCTCGGAGGCGGAATTCGAAGCGGCCGCGAAAGCCGTCGCCCCGGAGACAAAGGCCGCCATCGAGCTGGCCCACGACCGGGTGGCGGACTTCGCGCGGCGCTCGATGCGGGCGGACTGGTCCTTTGAAACGCCGAACGGAGGGCGTCTCGGCGAATACTTCACACCTCTTGATCGCGTCGGAATCTACGTCCCCGGCGGCACGGCGCCGCTGGCCTCCACCGTCGTAATGACGGCGACGCTCGCCCAGACCGCCGGCGTGAAGCAAATCGTCGCCTGCACCCCTGGCGGTCGCGGCAAGAAAATCCGCCCCGAGATTCTCTGGGCCATGCGGCTGTGCGGCGTGACCGAGTGCTATAGGATCGGCGGCATTCAGGCCATTGGCCTTATGACATACGGCATGCGCCGAATCGAGCCGGTCCAGAAGATCGTCGGCCCGGGCAACGCCTACGTGACTGCGGCGAAACGCCAGGTTTACGGGACTGTTGCGCTCGACCTTGTGGCCGGTCCAAGCGAAGTCGCAGTTCTGGCCGACGACACGGCGAACCCCGAATGGATCGCCGCGGATCTCATCGCGCAAGCGGAGCACGGATCGGGCCACGAGCGCGCGCTGCTGGTGACGAATTCCGAGACTCTGGCCAAAAAGACCCTTGAGGCGATCCGCCGCCAGGCCTTCGAGCGCTTCCGCAGAGCAATGATCGCCCGCGTCGCGGACAATGACGGAATCCTGCTTGTTGTCGTGCCAAGCCTCGTGGCCGGGGTAAAGCTCGTCAATCTCTTCGCCCCAGAACACTTTGAGCTGGCGGTGCGCAATCCCGCCCCTCTTATTGCGAAGACAACGCACGCCGGGGCGGTCTTCGCCGGGCACTGGACGCCCGAGAGCGCCGGAGACTTCGCTGCCGGGCCAAGCCATGTCCTGCCAACGGGCGGCGCCGCGCGCGTCTTCAGCGGCCTGACCGTCGAGGACTTCCGCCGCCGCACGAGTCTTGTGCAGTTTGAACGCAACGACCTTCTCGAAACCCTGCCGGCGATTCGCGCCTTCGCGGACATCGAGGGTCTTGACGGGCACCGCTTCGCGGCGGATGTTCGGTTCGAGGACACATCCGAAACGCCGGAGGTTGTCTAGGGCCATGGATGGCGCAGCGACCGGGGAAGCGGCAGTCGCGGCGGCGGCCGAGGCGGTCGAACACGCGACCGCGGCGGCGTCGCCTCTCGGATGGCGTCTGTCCGTGATGGCTCTCGCTCTTCTGGCCAGTTTCGCGTTTTCGGCTAGCGAGTTCGCCGTCATTCGCCTCGACAGGCTAAAGCTCCGCGAGGAAGCCGATGACGGCTCGGCCGCCGCGCGCACGCTCAGCGCCTTTCTTTCCGACACAGGGCGGTTCCTCTCGTCGATCTCGGTTGGCAACACTCTTGCGAACCTGCTGCTGAGTTCCTTTGCGGCTGTCACATTCGCTCCGCCGCTGGCGCGATGGCTAGCGGAAACGCTACCGGGGCAGCACGACGTTTCCGCCGTCGAAACCGTCGCCACGGCGCTGCTTACAATTCTGCTCTCCTACGCAGTGCTGGTGTTCGGTGAAATCGCCCCCAAGCAGTTCGCGATCGCCCGTGGCGACGCCTTCGCGCGCCGCGCGGCGCCTGCCCTGCGCGCGTGGTCGCGCTTTGTGTCTCCCGCCGTCTTTCTCGTAAACGGCGGCGTCAAGTCCATTTTCAGACTATTTGGCGCTCGCGTAGCGGAGAGCGAGGCGGCCACGATCACCGAGGAGCAGATTCTGCGTCAGGTCGAATACGGGGAGGAGCACGGCTCGATCGAGTCCGACGAAAAGGAGATGATCGAAAACGTTTTCGCCTTCAACGACCTAACGGCCGAAGACGTGATGGTGCACCGCAAGGACATCGTTGCCCTGCCCATCGACGCCTCCGCGCGCGACATTCGGGAAACGATCCGCACCTCCGGATTTTCGCGCCTGCCCGTTTACGAGGGAACCATCGACGAAATCGAAGGCGTGCTAAACGCCAGGGACTGGCTGCTGCGGTGCTCCGGCGGATCGGTCCCCAAGCTGGGACCTCTTTTGCGCAAGCCGCTGTTCGTGCCGGAAACGGTGAAGGCCGATGTCCTGTTCAAGCGGATGCAGAAGCGGAAGGCGTCCATGGCGATAGTGATCGACGACCACGGAGGCACGTCGGGCCTGGTAACGACCGAAGACCTCGTGGAACAGGTCGTTGGCGACATCTACGACGAATACGACAAGGACGAGGACATAATCCGCATCTCCGAACTCGGCCCAGGCCGCTGGCGCGTGCCGGGCGAGGCGCTTCTGGATGACGTGAACGAGGCTCTTGGCACTGAACTGGAGGAGGGGGAATACGGGACTCTCGGCGGATGGCTGTTCGAGCGTCTGGAGTCGGTTCCCGCGCGAGGGGCCGTGGTTGACGTCCCGGAACAGGGAATCCGAATGCTTGTGGAAAAGATGGACGGCCACCGCATCGACAGCGTTCTCGTCGAAAAGGAAACTCCCCCGCCCTCCCCCGCCTCCTGACCAGGCGCTCATATCACCCGTCTTACTTTTCTTCCTTCCCCCTTTTTCGATGACCGACGACCTCCGCAACCTGCTTAATCCGGAACAATACGAAGCCGCGACCGCGCCGGACGGACCATTGCTCATTCTCGCGGCGGCGGGGACCGGCAAGACCAGAACTCTCGTATATCGCGTTGTCCACCTCCTTTCGCGAGGAATTCCGCCGGACCGCATCCTGCTGCTTACATTCACGAACCGCGCCGCGCGCGAAATGATGACGCGCGCCGACGGCGTGACCGGCGGGCGCACGGCCGGAATGTGGGGCGGGACTTTCCATCACATCGCCAACAGGATGCTGCGATCGTGGGCAGATTCTCTCGGCTACCCGCGCGACTTCGCCATCCTCGACGCCGAGGACCAGCGTTCGCTCATGGGCCGCGTAATCAAGGACATGGGGTTCAAGCCAAAGGAATTCGCGAAGAAGGAACTCGTGCTGTCGCTGCTTTCCGGGGCTGTGAATCGCGGCGTTTCGGCCTCCGAATGGCTGGAGTCTCGCGCGGACTCGCTGGATTGCGCTGGAGAGGACGTCCTTCGCTGCATGGAGCGCTACAACGAACGCAAGCGCGAACTCCACGCCATGGACTTCGACGACCTGCTTCTAAACGCGCTGCGGCTTCTTCGGGAGAACGACCGCGCCCGCGAGCGCTATCAAGACAAGTTTATTCACGTGCTGGTGGACGAGTATCAGGACGTGAACGCACTGCAGTCCTCTTTCGTTGATCTCATTTCCGCCCGTCACCGCAATCTTTCCGTTGTCGGCGACGACTTCCAGTGCATCTACTCGTGGCGAGGTTCGGACTATCGCAACATCATGCAGTTTCCGGAGCGCCACCCCGGCACTCGCATCGTGAAGCTGGAGCGCAACTACCGCTCGGGCGCCCCCATTCTGGAGCTTGCGAACGCCAGCATCCTGCACAACCCGGACCAGTTTCCCAAGCGTCTCCGCCCAGCCCGCGAAACGAATGGCGCGATCCCCGTCCTAACTGAGGTCTATAACGGCCGCAGCCAGGGGGACAAGGTCGTGTCGCTTGTGCGCTCGTTTGTGAACGAGGGCTTCAGTCCGTCGGACATCGCGGTGCTGTATCGCTCGCACTTCAACGCCGTGGACGCGCAGTTGGCGCTCGCGAAGGCCGGCATTCCATATCGAATCACGTCCGGAACAGGGTTCTACGAGCAGGCGCACGTTAAGGACGCAGTGGCTCTTGTTCGCATGGCCGAGGTCAAGAACGACGGCCTGGCCTTCTCGCGCGTCCTCCAGCTCCTTCCAGCCGTAGGCGACGCCTCGGCCGACCGGCTCTGGAACGCGCTGGGCGGCTCGTTTGACGTCTCGGATCCAGTTCAGCGCGCCGCGCTGCTTTCGTCTCTTCCGGCGCGGGCGCGTCCCGCATGGGCAAAAATCGACGCAGCGCTCGGAGACTGGCACCGCGTCGCCTTCCCGAAAAACGTCAATCTGCTTCTAGACGCATTCCTTGACGCCCGCTACCGCGAATTCATGCGCAAGCAGTTCGAGAACGCCGACGAGCGCGAGGAGGAACTGCGGCAGCTCGTCTCGGACATCGCTTCGCGCAAGGACGCCGCCGAGTTTCTGCGCGACGTCGCGCTGCTGACAAACCTTGACCGCGAAAGCGCGCGCGACGAGGCGGACGGGGCCGCGACGCGCTCCGAAGTTCTTCTATCGACGATTCACCAGTCAAAGGGGCTCGAATGGCCGGTTGTGATTCTTCTTTGGGTCGTCGAGGGAATTTTCCCATCTTCGCGGGCGATGGACGACCAGCAGGGCGACGACGAGGAGCGGCGCCTGTTCTACGTTGCGGTCACGCGGGCGCGCGATCGTCTGCACATGCTCGCTCCCGAGATGCGCACGACAATGGACGGCGGTTCTTTTCCCTGCGAGCGGTCGCGCTTCCTGCGCGAAATTCCCGAGGGTCTTTTCGAGGAGCGCTGCGAGTCCGGGTTCAACGGCTCTGGCGGGCGCGGCAGTCGCAACGGCGGTTTCTCCTCGCCATGGGGACGTTCGCTTGACAGCTGGGACGACTGGTCTCCCCCAGTCAGGATCCGATAGCGCAGCGACACGCGCGAAGGCAAGTTCGCGCGTCTCAATGCGCCGGCGCGCCGCCGTTCGCTATCTGGACAGCTCCCAGAAGAGTGTGGCGGATGCCGGATCGGCTGCGTTGTCTATGCTGAAGGCGATCCGCCCCGACTCGGAGATCTCGCACGGGACCTCGAAGCGTCGAATTCCTCCAAGCGAGAGCGCGTGGATCTGCCAGTCGCCATCGGCGAGCGCCAGTTCCACTCTGGCCGTTCCGCGCCGCACCAGGTGCGGAAGGCCGCCCCACTTGCGCACGAGCGTCGCCTTTCCGCCGGAAAGGCTCGACGCGCCTTCTTCGCGCTCTTCCGTCTCCATCCCGGTGTTGCGCAGATCGGTGAGCATCCCCACAAGAATTCGCCTAGACTCAGCAAGGGGCGCGCCATCGAGCGACGTGGCCCACACGGTGACACTTGCAGCGCCGCCTTGCGCGTCGGCAGTGCAAGCCGTCGGCACCTCAACCTTCAGCGCTCCCGCTTCATGCGCGCCACCTTCCGCGAACACGGCGCATGTGCGCGGGGTGGCGACCTTGAACCAGCCGGCTTCGCGGTCCAGCGCGATGTCGTCGCGCGGGGGAATGTCGTCCGCAACCGGCGCGCCGCGTTTGTAGTAGTCGGGGTAGGGATCGACCCACTGCGCCCATTCCGGAGGCTCCTCGCTCCAGACGGTACCGAGCCGCGCGCGCCACGCGAGCTCCGGCCACGGGGTGTTGAGCTGGTGCGATTCGCCGTCGAAGGTCCCCGTGATCTTGGAGGGCGGGAGCCACACGGCGTAGGCGTCGGCGCAGGGCGCGAGGTCGCCGCGCACGAAAAGCATCTGCGCGATGCGGTCCGAGGCCTGGCGCAGCGGGTCGCAGTTGAAGGCGAAGAGCCCGCAGTAGCCGGCGCCCGGCTCTTCGACGCCCTTTTTCGACGAGGCCCAGTCGAAGCGCCACGCGCCGTCCCAGTCCTGGACGGCCGCCTCTGCGCCGAAGAGAAGCCCGCCCGCGCCGCGGTGCGGATTCGGGGCGACGTAGTTGAATTCCGTGACGCAATGCGGCTTGCCGAAGATGCGCTTCAGGGTGCCGCCCATCGCGCCGCTTCCCATGGAGTGCAGCCGCTGGCGCACGGGGTTCTCCTTCCCGACGAGACACGGCAGGCCCCACGCACGCTCCGGGAATGTCGGATGGTCGCAGTAGGCATGGCTCTCCACGTAGTCCTGCGTCGGCCCGGCAAGGACGCCCTGGTATTCGGGCGGCTGCATCCAGGCGCTCATGTTGGAGATCGGGGCCTTGAGGCCGATCTCTTCGCGCAGGAATTTCACGGCGCGCGCCTCGAAGTCGGCCTCGACGTCGGCGAGGAACCGCGAGAAGGCCGCCACGTGGCGCGTCCGCGACCAGTGGTTGCCCTCGGGGATGGTGGCGGGGATGCCGGCGAAGGCCTCCGGATCGGCGGCCTTCTTCCCCGCCAGCCAGGCCTCCCATTTCTCCTGCCAGTTCGGCAGGGAGACGAATGGCTCCGGTCCGGCGCCGTTGTCGAGGTTGCCCTCGTTGATCAGCGCCAACGCCATGAGCGTGGGATCGTCGGCGAAGCGGACGCCGGTGAACTCGTTGGTGTGGTTCAGCCAAGCGGCGGCGAAGGCGCAAAAATTGGAGAACGCGCCCTCGTGGATTGGCGCGAGATGCTTGAACTGCCCCTTGCTCATGACGCCGTCGCGGTCGATGCCGCATGATCGCCACGAGACCGGGCGCGAGACGTAGAGGTCGGTGATGACATGGATGCCGCGACGGCCAAGCGCGGCGACGAGCGCGTCCATGCGGCGCAACGCGGCGGGGTCCATCTCGGTGGACGCCGGATTGCCACCTACAAGGCCGCTGTCGTGGTGATGAAGGCGCACGGAGTTGTAGCCGAGGGCGGCGAAGCGCGCGGCGATTTCCTCGGCCTTGTCGATCTCGGGAAAGTTCGCTCCGCCGCAGAGGTTCACGCCCCAGAAGCGCAAGGGGACGCCCGGCCGCCCTTCGCATTCGAAATGGCCGTCGCGCACGATGACGCGGCCATGCACCCCGCAGGGCGCGCGGTCGGCGACCATCCCGGAAAAATCGAGCGCCGAACCGGGCACGACGTCCGGCTCGACGGCAAGCGGAATCCAGTCGGCGGCGGATTCATCCGGCGCGGAGGCGCACAGGCGCAGGGAAAGCCCGATGAAAAATGGAAATGCGAAAGACGGTTTCATGACGGAAATGAGAACTCTGCGGCTCTGCTGAAAAAGAACTACGGCAACCGATACAGGTGCTTGCTCGTAAGCCCTAGCGCCTCCACAATGGCCGGAGCGCGGTTCGGCACGTCCATCAGCTCGGCGGGGTGGTGGGCGTCGCTTCCGAGATAGAAGCGGCACCCCTCGTCCTTCGCCATGCGGAACAGGCGGAAGTGCGACTCTGGATGCTCCGCGAAGTCCGGATTGCCGAACGACGAGCAGTTTAGCTCTATGCCGGCACCCTTTTCGGCGAAGAAACGCATCGCCGCGCGGTAGCGGTCCTCGTCGATGGCATCGAAAACATCAGAGGGACGCCCCTCCTTGAAAATGAGGCCGCAGTTCATGTGCGCGATGCCGACCTTCTCCCACGGGAGTGGAACTGACTGCAACTCCTCCAGCCGCGTCACGAGCAGCTCCGCCACCTTCTCCGGAGTGTCGCAGTCATCGGGGCGGACGAAGGGCCGGAAGTGGAAGTGGTTGGGCGGCACGATGATGAAGCCGAACTCGCCGTAGTGCTCCGGCGCGAGGCCGAGCAGCGGTGCTCCGTCCACGATGCCGCGCCATTCCGTCTCGCATCCGAATTCGAAGCGGACGCCATCCTCGCGCGGCAGCGGCAGGATGCTTTTCTGGAGCTCCATCGTCTGGCGCTTGTAGCAGGTGAAGACGCCCGGAGCCGCCGGGTCCCACAGGTGGTCCGTGGTGCACATGGCGGTGTAGCCGTGCGCCTTCGCGAAGGCGAGAATGGCGGCGGGGTTCTGCTCCGGGTCGAGCGAGCAGCCCGACACAAACGTGTGGCAGTGTAAATCGTGGTCGATGGGAAACATGAACCGTTGAAAAGTTGAAAGGTTGAAAGGTTGAAAAGTGTCTAGCGCACCACCATCACGAAGGGTGCGGGCGCAGGCAGGAGCGTGAACTTGTGCCAGTCGATGTTGGCCCAGTCGCCGCCGGACCGCGACTCCCAACTGAGCCTGTTCCAACCGGCGACAATCGCAGTCTCCGGGATTTTTACCTCGGTCGTGACACCGCCCTTGAGCTTGTATTCACCCACTTTTTCGCCGTTTGCGTAGAAATGGAAGTTCTTTTCAGCCCCATCCGTGTTCTGGATGCGGGTTGCCAAAAGGCCGCGGAATTTGCCCACCATGTTTTCAGGGACGAAAAAGTCAAAATGTGTGCGATTCCCTTTGCCGAAGTTCAAGCCTCGCGCGTGAAGCTTGTCGTTGCCGCAAGCCGGGTGAAACACATATTTGTCCGAGCCAAGCGATGTCGCATCCGCGCTTGTCGCAAACGAGCCGATGCTCTCGCCGAACCGCCACGAGCCGCCGAGGCGGACCGCATCGAGGACCGGTGCGCCGGAGGAGCGAGTGAGGACGAGCGTGTTGGCACCTGAGACGATCTTGCCTTCCGGCACAAAGAACGACGCCGCGCCGGAGGCGGGGACGAAGACTTCGCCAAGCGTCGCGCCGTTGAGTGCAACGGAGACGGCGCCAGAACCATTGCCGGCGACGCGCAGCCACTGCGGCAGACCCGCCCAGAGCGCAGGGCAGTCGAAGGTAATCGTCGCGGTCGGATTCTCGGCCGTGAGCGCCGGATTCAGGTTCTCCCAGTCGCCATCCGTCGCGACGGAAGTCTTCGTGGGCGTGGCCGCGAACTCCGCCGTGCCATTGCCCTCCATGCCGACATCGACCAGATTCGGCCGCCCCGTGCCGCCGGCCATCGCCTCGCGGATTTCGTCGTCGGAAAGCGTCCGGTCCCAGAACGCAATCTGGTGGAACGCGCCCTCGAAGCCCATGTTCGCCAGCTTGCTGCTGTAAACGCCATTGGTGATTATCGAGTTGAACGCTCCGTCATTCGACGATGCGAGGTTGACACGGCATTTGGCCGGAATTGTGGGAAGCCCGGATGTCGTCGGATAGGTCTCCGACACTTTCGCAAGCCTGTTTGTCGGGGCATCGTCGGTGCCGTTGTTCCAGCAAAACCACATCGTGAGCGTCCGTCCATCCACGGCGAGTGCACAATCCACCCAGCGTCCGCTCTTGATCTGGATGTCTTCGTAGTTCTTTTGCGTGGTCGTGACGAATGTGCGCGGGCATGCGTAGTCAGCAAGTGCCACGGGGGTGTTGAGGAGCAGATTGACGCCGGTCGCCTTGCCGGCCGTGGCGTCGTATGAACTGCCAATCTCGATGATTTTGTTGCAATTGCCGGATGCCGGATTCACGGTGTCCGACCTGAAGCGCAACACGCACGTCCAGTTCGAGCAGACAGTTCCGCTCGCCCAGTCGGACATCCAGCTTGTGAAGTAAAGATTGCAGAAGCGGCGCGACACCCAGGGCTGCTCCTGCTCTACGCCATCGATTGTCACCGTGGCCGTGCCGCTGGAACCGTTCAGGTATTTCGGCACGACCATGCAGGGCGTCGAGTCGAGCGTGACGCCGGCGTAGGGGCAATCGACCTTCTCGTTGGCGTAGTTCATGCGCCAGGCCCAGTAGTTGTAGGTGCCGCCGTGGGCGGCACCGCTGGCGAGATCGGGAAGGTTCTTGATTTTGGAGGAGCCTCCGCTGTTGGAGTCGGCATCCGCCGTCCCCACGGCGTTGCCGGCGGAGCCCTTGTACCAGACCTTCACGTCGTCGAAAACGCTGCTCGTGACGGTGGCGCCGGCCGTTGCGGCCGCGCATGCTGCGGCGGCGCAGAGCGCCGCGATGATGCGTGAACTCTTCATTTGTCGTTGCCTTGTTTTGCCGATGTTCATGGGATTCTCCCTTGGTTCGCCGCCAATTCTACGCCACGCAAAAGCGGAATAAAAGCACAATCACAACAACGAAAACCGTGAAAAATGAACAAAAATTCCTTGCGTTAAGGCCGGATTTCCGCTAGAGTTCGGGTCTAGGGCACCTGGGAAGCCTAGTATCCATAGGCTCCCTGGAATCCCGGGAAGTTCAAATGAGGCGAAGCGAATCGAGAAAGTCAGGCGGCGCAGGAATGGCGGCGGGGCGCCCAAAGAGAACCCCTTCCACCACCGGCCGTAAGCCGCGAATCCTTGTGGCCCATTGGATGATCGCGCCAGATTCCAAACGCTTCCTTGATGGCGTCGAGGCCTACGCGAGAACCGCAGGTCTGGAATGGGATCTGGAGGCGCTGCCGCTCTATCAGGTCGAAACCATGCGCCTGGCGCTGGAGACGCAGCGCCCGGACGGCGTGATCACGGGCTACGATTCGGCGGAGGTCAACGCCTCGCTCGCGAAGACCTCGATGCCCGTCGTCTTCCTGCGCCACGGCTCGCGGGAACCGCCGCCGCGCCCGCGACTCACGGTCCTGCGTCTCGATTTCGGCGAGACGGGCCTCGCGGCGGCACGGCACTTCCTCTCGCGTGGAGGCTATCGCTCCTTCGGCTTCGTGGAGGCGACGCGCGATCCGGAATGGTCCCGCTCTCGCGGCGATGCCTTCCGCGACGCCGTTGCGGCGACAAAACTTCCCTTTTTGCGCTTTTCCGCCAAGGACGGCACCTACCAGGCATCCGTCGCCAGCCGAGAGGAGTTCGCCGCCCTTGCGCAGTGGCTGTCCTCCCTCCCGAAGCCGGCCGCGGTCTTCGCGGCGACGGACGAGAGGGCGCGCGACACGCTGCTCTCCTGCCGCGAGGCGGGGCTCGACGTACCGCGCGCAGTTGCGATCCTGGGCGTGAACAACGACGATTTCACCTGCAGCCACATCTTCCCCAACCTCTCCAGCGTCGCGCTCGACCAGGCGGCGCTGGGCCGCGCAGCCGCGGAGGAGCTGCACCGCGTGATGCTCGGCGGTCCTGCCCTGCGCAAAGACTGCAAAGTCGCGGTCTCAGGCGTCGCGGCCCGCGCCTCCACCGCCGCGCCATCACCTGGCGGACGGCTCGTCGCCGCCGCGCTGGAGTGGATCGACCGGCACGCCTGCGACGGCGCGAACGCCGCCGAAGTCGCACGGGCCCTCGGAGTCAGCAAGTCCCTTCTCGACCTTCGATTTCGCGAACTGCACGAGGGAAGCGTCCATGACGCTCTGGTCATGCGTCGCCTGCGCGAGGTGCAACGCCTCCTGCGCGACACGAAGGATCCAATAGAGAGAATCTGCGGCGCGGCCGGGTTCAACGACCCGGCTGGGCTGCGCCGCCTCTTTCGGGAGCGTTTCGAAATGTCGATGCGGCAGTGGAGAAACGCGGAGCCCGGGCACGGCCAAGCGCGTCAAAACGTCGAAATGCGAGTGCGCCCAGCCGCAAAATGACAGGCTGACAGACAGGGCTACGAGCCGCGTTCGATCCGCACGGGAACGCCGTCGCGTGCGAGTTCGGCCTTGATAGCGCCGATTGTCCACTCCCCGGTGTGGAGCATTCCGGCGACTATGGCGGCGTCGGCGTGGCCGAGGTTGAAGGCGTCGCGAATGTGAGCGGGGCGGCCGGCGCCGCCGCTGGCCACGACTGGAACGCCGACCGCGTCGGCGACAAGTCGCGTTATCGTGAGTTCAAAGCCGGCGCGGGTGCCGTCGGCATCAACGGAATTGACGACGATCTCCCCCACCCCGAGATCCTCGGCGCGGCGGGCCCACTCGACGGCGTCCATGCCCGTGCGGTTGCGAAAACCGCGAGTTGTGATCTCGTAGCCGCTCGGACAGGAGCGAAGATCGTCGGTCTTCACTGGATCCATGCCAAGCACCACGCACTGCGAACCAAACGCGCGGGCCCCTTCGGAGATGATCTGCGGCGACGCGACGGCCAGCGAATTGACCGAAACCTTCTCGGCTCCGGCCAGCAGAATGGCCTCCATGTCGGCGACGGACGAAACTCCGCCACCCACGGCGAAGGGGACGCGAACGGCGCGCGCGACGGCGGCGACCATGTCGAGGTCCGTTCTGCGGCGCTCGTGCGATGCCGTGATGTCGTAAACGACAAGTTCGTCGCATCCGTCATCGTAATACTTGGCGGCGAGCTGGACGGGATCGCCGAGATCGACGTTGTTCTGGAACTTGACGCCTTTCGTGACCCTGTTTCGGATCACATCGAGGCACGGGATTATCCTTCGAGTCAGCATTGCGTGGGCGCGGCGGGAAAAAGAGTCCGCAAGCCAGTTAGCGCGTGCCGCGCAAAGCGGCGCGCAAGTCGTTGAAAAACGCGAGGTCCTCGTTGCGGAAGCGCGTGTCGAGCCGTTCCGCCGCATCGAGGATTTCCAGCGCCGCCCTGCGGTCGCCCACCGCGAAGCGGGCGCGGGCAAGGTGGAGGTGGATGACGGGATCGTTTGAATTGATTGAAATGGCCTTCTCGAAGGACTCCACCGCCTCAGGGGCCCGGTCAAGGGCGAGCAGAGCCAGGCCGCGGGTGTCCCAGACGTTGTGGATTGTGTCGCGCATCGCCAGCGCCTCGTCGGAGAGGCGCAACGCCGCGGCGGCGTCCCCAAGCATGTATTTGGCGTATGCGAGGTCGCCGCGCGGAAGTGGGCTTTCCCATGTTGCGCACGAGCGCTTCAGAAACGCCTCGGCCGACGGAGTGTTGCCGGCCTGGAGGGCAAGCGAGCCGAGAACGTAATTGCCAAAGCCGCTGTCAGGATCGAGCCGCACCAGTTCGCGCGCGTGGCGTCCGGCCGACGACGTGTCGCCTATGGCGTAGTCGAGGCGCAGAAGCTGCTCCATGAGCGACAGATCGCCGGGCGTTGACTTGTCGGCGAGGGCGAACTCGTCGCGCGCCTTGCGCCAGTCGCGGTCGATAAGGTGGAGCGAAGCGGTGGCAATGGCCCCCTGGCGGGTGCGCGCGGAGGCATTGTCGCGAAGGCGCTGCGCCAGGTCTTCGAGCTTCTTCCGGATTTCGGGGCGCCGCTCCGGAGCGGCGGCTGAATGGACATGAACGAGAGCCGTGAAGAGGGCGAAAATGGCATCCGGGTCGTTTGGCGTCTCCCGCTGGCGCAGTTCGGCGGCGATGGATGCGTCCTCCGCCCTGCCATCCACAAGCATTGCATGGAGGCGATAGGGGAAAACGCGATCCTGCGAAACGCCAAGTTCGACCAGCCGGTCGAGCAATTCGGCGACGCCATCGGAACGACCGTCGCGAAGGCGGACGGACACCAGGCCGAAAATGGCCTGGACGTCGTTGGGATTGCGCGAAAGCGCCTCGCTCCACGACTCCTCGCTTAGCCCGAAGTCTCCGCGACGCGCATGAATGGCGGCCAGCATGCGCAGGAGCGGCGCGCGGCGGGCGTCCTCGGTGTCGCGAATCGTCGAACCGAGAGTGCCCACTGCGAGGGCGGTCTGGCCTGTCATTGCCCAGGACCAGCCGAGCTTTGCGAACGCGCGAGGATCGGACACGTAGCCTTGAGAGCGCGAAAGTTCCCATATCTGCAATGGACGGCGCAGCTGCGCGGCAAACGTGTCCAGCTCCTCGCGCACGGACGCGCATTCCTCCGGAGATGAGCCGTCGCGCTCAAGCGCGTTGAACAGGTTGAGCATCGCGGAGATGTTGTCAGGATCGAACGCGTGAACGCGGCGCCACAGCGCAATGGCGTCCGTCTTGCGACCTGCGCCGTCCAGATACCAGGCCATGTTGTTGCCGAAAAACGACAGGCGGCGGCGCACGGCCTCGGCAAGCGCCACAGTTCCCCGGTTGTCGGACTTGTCGGCGTTCTCCAGCTCCGGGCGGATCCTGTCGAGAAAAGCGAGGTAGCCGTCGCGCCCGCTGCCAAGCGGATCGTCCAGACTCTCGCCAAGCGGATTGGTTCGCGGAGCGCTGTCGCGCGCGCCGAGGAAGAGCAGCGAGCGCGGATACATGCGGTATGGACCGAGATTCCACAAATCGGGAAACCATGTCAGCGCAAATCGGCGCGCCATGGCGGGCGAGCGCCCGATGCACTCCTGGAGAAAGGAGAACGCCCCGAGATCGAGGGCGTTTTCGAGGGCGGCGTCGTCCAGAGTCCGGCGGAACAGTTTGCGCGTCGGGGACGCTGCGCCCTCCGACAGGTCGAGAATTTCAAGAGGCATCCCGCGTTCGCGGGCCCGCAGACGATACATGCTTGCGAAAAGCCCGTCAGTGACTACGATGTCGCGCCCGTCGAGGCCGTCAAGGATGCCGTCAACGTATGTGCGCAGGAACGACGACGCGGATGCGTCCGCCTCTGCGCGGCCAAAACTGGCGATCCGGAAAAGGACAAGCCCGGTGCCGACCAGAACCGCTCCGCGCAGAAAACGTCCGGCGGCCGCAAAGGCGGGCGACCGCGTGGAAGCAGCCTGCGGATCGTCGACGGAATCCGAGGCAGGCGGCGCGGCGGGAGTCGCCCCGGAATTGGACGCCGCGGTCGCGCGGACGGCAGCGGCTTCGGAGGACGCATCGACGGCGGTGTCATCGGGTTCGGCATCGGCGTCATTCGGGCGAGTGGAGAAACGGAAAAGAAGCTGGAGCCACGCGACGACGACGCAATAGGCAAGCGAGGCTGCGGCGAGGGCGTGGACGACGACCTGGTCGGCCTGAAACCCAAGAAGCTCCCAGGGAGAATACCTCGAACCGAAGAGGACCATGAGCGCTGACACGAAGACCGCCACGTTCATCGTGATGACGGCCGGACCTGCGTCCGGCCCCGCCAGCGAGAATCGCCCTGCCAGAATCCAAGCGAAAAACGGCAGCACCGTCATGCCGCCGAAGATCAGCCAGTGCGGTTGAGTGATCGATGAAATCGAACCGGAAAGAAGCGGCTGTATGAATCTGGAGACAACCCAGATCGGCCCCGCATAGCCCATGAGATCGTATCCCGGACCGTCCTGAAACGACATGACGCACAGCCACGCGGAGGCAAAAAGCGAGATGAAAAACACGGCGGCCGGAGCGGCGATGGTGAGCCATTTGCTTGAATCCGTTGAAACAGCGCCGAAAATCCACAGGGCCAGCAGTGCCGGCAGGAACTGTATCGCGTTCGTGGACTGTGTGCAGAGAGCGCCGAGAATCGCGGCGGCGAGGATGGCGGAACTGGGGCGCGATTCCGCTGCAAAGCGCACTAGCAGCCATGCGGAGACAAGAAGCGGGAGAAGATAGAACACAAACGGCGTCACGCGCGTGGCGGCCATCCAGAACGGAGGGCAGGTGGCGAGCGCGGCCGCCGCGACGAATCCGCCGAGTCGCGGCGCGAACGCGGCGTGGAAGCCGCCGTTCTCGACGGCGTCCCGAAGATACTGCGTATCCATGAGCGACTGAAGGACCGCCTTCACAAAAAGATACATCGCTCCGACGGCGGCGCCCGAGACAAGGATGGACACGACCGTGGCTGCTCTAGCCCCGCCAAATGGGACAAACCACTTGAGGAAGCCGACATAGGCCTGATTGGAAGGATAGGGAAGCGGCACGGCCCCGACTATGGTGCAGGTCATGTCCGCGGACGGACCTGGAAACGCCCACAGAGATGAGGACGCGATGTAAAGCAGCGCCGCAACGGCCGAAACGACCAGGGCGACAAACCAGTCGCGTCTATCCGCGACAGGCGTTGGCGGAGGCGGAGGATCGCCGACAAAAGTTTCCGTCGCGGCTGGTTGCTCCAACTGCGCGGAACCGCCGGAAAAAAGCGAAGAAAGAGGCATGCGCCCGATTATCGGGAACGCTCCCCCCGCTGTCAAGAACCGAAACAGAACAGGCTTATCCCCCAATTTTTTCCGAAGGCATTCCGCCGCGCACTGAAAAGCGCACGGTTCCCAAATGCGTCCGGGATTTTCCAGCCGCTATATCGCCAGCATCATCTGACCAGGATAGCCATCAGCCGCAGATTTCTTTCTGGGGCGGCCTGAAATGTACTTGTAGACGATTTCGCTTAGCAGCACCCGGATTGCGGCAAGTAGCGACTCAGCCCTGCTGGTCAGAGTCACAGCATTGTCCCGAGCTATCTTCACGAAGCGATGATAGCGTCCGCATCCGGGGATGTGGAATTGCACGAAATGGTAGGCCAGGTAGCACAGGGCGAAGAGGTTCTCCAGCCGCTTGAATGTCCTGACACGGGCGTCCTCCAGTCCGAAATCCTGCTTCAAGCGCAGATATGACGTCTCGACCTGCCAACGTTGCAAATACAGCTGTGCGGTTTGGATCGCGCGTTGCCGCAGCACATCCGGCTTGCCATGTTCCTCGGCGGCGAGAATCCTGTAGAAATACAGTGACTTGCCGTCAAACCGGCTTTCGACGACAAGGATTTTCCGATAGTCGGGGCTAGCGTCTTTGCTCTTTGATGAAGACACGTCCAAGTCGCCGACC
>DJYI01000036.1 GCA_002448475.1 Verrucomicrobia bacterium UBA6982 | reverse complement strand
CTGCTCAACCTCGGCTTCGGCCTCATGCACGACGGCCTGCCCGCCGTCGCGCGCGACCCCGAGACCGGCTTCCTCGCGGCCTTCGCGATCTTCGCGGGCGACCGGCTGGTCGCCCCCGAGTTCCCGGACGCCTTCGAGAAGTTCGCCGCCTTCGCGCAGCGCCTCGCCGACCGCCTCGACGAGGAGCGCCGCTCCCCGCCCGCCGCCGCCGCGGCGGATGTGGGGACGAGCCCCCTTGCTGGAATCGACAGTGGATTTATGCATGTGTAGCCGCCGGAACGCGCGGCCTGAGGAGCCGGATCCGGAGGAATGGGCCGCGTGAACGCGCCCCCGTCCGGATCGCCGCCGTCCGTTGGCTCCCTGATTCCCGTCCGGCTTCTCGGCAGCGGCGGGATGGGCGAGGTGTGGCTCGCGCGCGACGAGGCGCTCGGCGTGGACCGTGCCGTGAAGCGGCTCCTACCGGAGCGCGCCGGCGACGCCTCGCTCCGCGCCCGCTTCGTGGCCGAGGCGCGCACGCTCGCCGCCCTCGGCGACGTGCCGGGCGTCGTCCGCGTCCATGCCGCCGGCGAGGACCCAGCCACACGGCTCCCGTTCTTCGTCATGGACGCGATCCTGCTCTCGCCGGAGCGGGTGCGCGCCGTCTGCGCACGAAGGCTCGGCCTGCCGCCCGCCGCGGCGGAGGCTGTTGTCCGATCGCACTTCGGTTCCCGCGCGGAGTCGTCGGCGCAGACTGCTCCATTCACTCTCCAGGACGCGCTCGGATCCGAAGCCGACGGCACCGCTAGGCAGCTGCCCGAGCGCGCGGTGCTCTCCATAGCCCGCGAGATCGCCGCCGCCCTCGCCGCCCTGCACGGCCACGCGCCCCCGGTCGTCCACCGCGACCTCAAGCCGTCGAATCTGCTCTTCGCCGCTGACGGACGGCTGCTGCTGGCCGACTTCGGTGTCGCCAAGACGCTGGACAAGGCGCGCAAGAATCTGACGCGGAACGGCGTCCAGCCAGGCACGCAGCGCTACGCCGCGCCGGAGCTGCGCCGTGGAGCCCCCGCCACCCCGGCCGCAGACTGGTATTCGCTCGGCATCGTCCTCTACCGCGCCCTCACGAGCTCCTTCCCGCAGTGGGGCGAAGCGTTTCCGACGCACGAAGGACTGCGTCCCTTCTCGCCACGCTGGGAACCGCTCCTGCGCGACCTGCTCACCCCCGATCCCGCCCGCCGCCTCGCGGACGCCGCGGCCTTTTCGAGCCGCCTCGACGCATTGGAAAAGGCGCTCGACCGCCCGCGCGGAAGCCGGCGGCGCGCGAAAGCCGCGGCCGCCGCGCTTGCCGCCGCGGTCCTGGCCGCAGGTTCGCTCCTCGTTTTCCGCACAGCGTCCCGCCCGGACAAACCCCGTCTCCCGAATCCCGGAGCAAAACCCGAAATCCGAATCCCGAATCCCGTTGAACCTCACGCAGGGAACGCAGAGATTGAACCTCGCGCGGAGTCCGCAGAGTCCGCGGAGCATCCCGGAGGGGGTTCGGGTGAAGCGGAGCCTCCGCCCGTCGCCCCAACTTCGTCCCCGGCGCCCGGCCAGGTGCGGACCGTCCTGCTTCCGGGCGACGTGCCGCTCGATCTGGTCTGGATTCCGCCCGGAGCCTTTCTCATGGGCGAAGGCGGCACGGATCCGGACTTTCTTCCGCACCGGGTCGAGTTGACACGGGGCTTCTGGCTGGCCCGGACCGAGCTGACCGAAGCGCAATGGGCCAAAGCGAAATACGGCGAAGAAGGACGCGCCGTTTCCCCGGACATCCCCCGGTTCCTCACGTGGGACATGGCCGAGAAGATCTGCCGGACGCTCGATCGGCTCGATCCGGGCTTTTCGTTCCGACTTCCCACGGAAGCCGAGTGGGAATGGGCGGCCCGCGGAGGCCCGCTCTCCAAAGGCTTTGCATGGAGCGGAAGCGACGATCCGGACCAAGTCGCGTGGACCCGCCGCAACTCCCCACGCGTTTCTTCGGACGAACCATGGCCCCGCGTCGCGACCCGGAAACCGAACGAACTCGGTCTTTTCGACATGAGCGGAAACTTCCACGAGTGGTGTTCGGACTGGTTCGGCTCCCACGGAACCGCGCCCGAAACGGATCCGCCGGGCCCCGCTTCCGGAACCTGCAAGGTCGTTCGCGGGGGCTCCTTCGAAAACGGGCCCGAGGATGGCCGGGTCGCGTCGCGCGGGGCGCTTCCTCCCAGTGGCGATGGCACCCCGCTCGTCGGGCTCCGGGTCGCCGCGACCGAGCTTCCGTAAGATTCCGCCCGCCGCGCCGGAACCGGAGACAGAGGAATCCGAACCATGAAACGGCAGAACCCGAAACCACCGGCATCCGGAACCACAGAGGGAACGGGGGGCGCGGCCCCCCGTTCCCCCGTCCCCGAGACCTCCACCGGCCTTCTCCGCGACATCTCGCGCGGCTCCGAGGCCGAGCGGTGGCCCGATTTCGTCAAGCGCTACAAGCCCGTGCTCGACTACTACCTCGGCGGCATGGCCAAGGCCGACCCGCGCCTCACGCGCGACCTGTGGGACGACATCGAGCAGGAGACGTTCGTCGCGCTCCTCACTACTCTCCCAGAGGGCCGCTACGACCGCGCGAAGGGCGATTTCCACACATGGCTTCGCGGCGTCTTGCGGCACAAGGCGCAGCGCGTGCTCGAGCGGCGCGGCGAAATTGCGGAGATTCCGGCGGACGATGCTCCGGGCGCCACTTCCACCGAGGAGGACGACGCCGTAGCCGACCGGCTTGCCGCCCTCTCCGAACTCTGGCGGCTCCTCGTTCGCAGCGTCTTCGCCGAGGGCCGCTTCTCCGCGCAGAGCCGGTCGATTTTCATGCGCCTCGCCTCCGGGCGGTCCACTGTCAGGGAGCTCGCCGCGGAGTTCGGACTCGAGGAGAATGCCATCTACCAGCTCAAGAAGCGCGTCCTGACCCGCTTCGAGGAAAAGGCCGCCGCCCTCCGCGCCGGCGGCGCCGACTTGGCCGATCTTCTGGAAAAACTCGCGTCGGAGCCGTAAGATTCCGCGCCTCCCGCCGGAACAGTGCATGGAGCGGCCACTTGCCGCCCCATTCCACCGGAGGCGCGCCCTTCCTTGCCCCAGGGGCCGCAACCGAAACCGCAAGGGGCTGAAAAGCAAACAGGAAACAACACCATGATCGGTTCCGTCATACCCAAGGCGCCGGGAATCTTCGAGATCCGGGACGAACGCGGGCAACGCGTCAGCAACTGCCATCTGACCGGAGCGGCGTCGCTCCTCGGCTTCACGGCCACGACCGTCACGATCGACGACGGCCACGGCTACATCCGCATCTTCAACGAGCAGGGGCAGCCGATCACGTCCCACCCGAAATAACAGATCGTTTTCCCGCGGCGTTGCATTCGCCGCGTCGCGGGAAAACCCTTCAACGGAAAGGAGAAAGACATGTTCGACTTCATCTGGAAATTCGGGCTCGGATTCGCTTCTTGCATTTTGCTGGGCCTTTGGCTGGACCGCAAGAATGGTAGCGCGCAGGCGGGCGGAACGCCATCCGCCGCCGGAGAGACCGAAGCACCCGCCGCCAAAACCGATGCGACGGAAACGACCGACTCGGAAGAAGCCCCGTCCGATCCGGCGGCCGCGGAAAGCGCGCCCGAAGGAGAAACCGTCCTCGAACTCACCGAAGACGGCCTGCCGAAGGCGGACATCCGGACGGCTCCCTCGCCGGCGACCGCTGCCGTCGCGGAGCAAATCAACTGGAAGCGCGTGGGCGCCGTCGCCGGCAAGGTCCTCAAAGCACTCTGGAAAATCACCGTCTGGATCTTCAAGAACAGCTCGAAGCTCGCAGGCAGTTATTCCTACGACAACATGGCCGGGAAGAACATCCAGAGTTCGTGATGGGCGTCCTGGAAAACCTTGGTGCCCTCACCATCCTCGTATTCCTTGCCACCTTCCTCTTCGGCGATTCCGTCCGATCTCTCCATTCCCGACTGACACAAACACGCCCACAACGTTCGCAAGTCCTGCGGGCTGCGCGGAGCGACCGCTCCGCGCGTGATTTGTTGTCTGGTCGTCCCGAGGTCTTGTCGTCGTCCGGCCGCGGACGGGGCATCGCCTCCGGAGCACGGCCCCGCGCCAACCGTAAGATTCCGCGCCTCCCGCCGGAATCGTCCACGGAGCGGCCTTTCGCCGCTCCGTTCCACTGGATGCACGGCCCATTCGCCAGACCCCGCCACGTTCGCCGGCACGCGGAAAATTCTGCTTGCCGGTGCGTGGCGGGGTCTGGTAGAATCCCACTCGTACAAACGAACCGAACTTCTGCGATCCGCATCGCAGGCAGCTCACCACTGGGAAACGGCCAAATCGCATTCTTCTAACGTTCCAGTTGAAGCGCAAGAGAAAGTTTGACATGAAAACGGATGCTGACGCGAGGGCGCGGGTTGCGCTGTGGAAGGCGGCGCTGCGGGAGGGACCGGGGGAGACGCCCGGGCCGGCCGGGATGGCGCTGCTGGCTGATTTGCGGAAGCTGTGGCTGGCGCGGGAGGAGGAGCAGAGGCGGGCGATGGTCGAGCAGCCGCCGTTCCGGTTGCCCGTCGATCTGGCGGCGCGGCCGCTGGACGCGCTCTGGGCGTGGTGGCCGGAATGGAGCGGCAACGACGCTCCCGGCGCGATCGCGCTTGGCCATTGGCGCGGGCTGCACGCGGCGGCCGTCCACATGCAGACCGTCCTGTCCGGGCGTCCGGATGCGCGGAATCTCTACCCGGCGGGCATCCAGATGGCCGCAACGCTCCTGCCCGCGCTGTTCCAGGCAACGGCACAGGGCGACGCGCACGCCTTCGCGCTCGCGCTCGAGACGCTCCTCGTGGAACCCCCCGGCGGCGAGGTCGGCGAGAACGAATCGACCGCCTGGTGCGGATCGCCCGTTTTCGCCCGGTTCCCCGAACAGGAGTCGCCACGGTGGGAACCGTTTCCGGTCGCCCACACGCGCGCGGTGAAGGACCTGCTCCATCTCGGTCTCCGCGCCGGAATCGCCGACGCGGCGTGGCGGGCGGCGTGTTTCCTGTGGAAGAAACCGGCGGACAAAGTCGAGTCGTTCGGATTCCGGTTCCGGTCCCACGGGAACGTGCGGCACGACCCGCGGACGGAACTCGTGCTGCGCGCGGCCCGTTCCGGCTGTCCCGACGCCATGCCGCCGGCCGACTCGTTCCTCGAAACGAGGGCGGAGACGGACGACCCCTTTCTCGCGGACGGAGAGCGTTTCCGCCGCCGGGCCTGGCGCTTGACGCGCGCATGGCGGCGGTGCGGACCGCTGTCGTATCCGTCATCGTTTGTCGCGGCCGAGGCCGAACGGTGGGCCCGCACGGGAAGCGAGGAAGGCCAACTGTGGTTCCTGCATGAAAGCCGGGTGTGCAAACGGGTCAGGGGAAACCGTTGGTTGTGGTTCCGGCCGGTCGAAGAAGAAACGGAAGGCCGTCCGTTCCGCTCCGAAATCCTCCGCGTCGCCGAAGAGACGGGGAACCCCGTCGCGCGCTATTTCGCGCTCTGCAACGGCCACGACCGGTTGCCGCTGCCTCGCGGTCTGGCGCTCGACGACTTCACCGCGTTGTGCCGCGCCGGCGAACCGCTCGCGCTCGCTTCGCTCGCGCGGGGCGTTCTGGGTGACGCCTGGCCGGGCGACGCCTACGGACCGTGGCGGCTCGCCCCGAATCCGTTCGGGGCGGACGACCCCGCCGCCTTCGCGGAACGGATCTTCCGGGAGCGCGCGGTGGCGGGCGACGCCATCGGGTGCTTCTATCTCGGTCAACTCGCGTGGAAGAAAGCCTTCGACCGGTTCGAGGCGATCCGCGCGCGGCGGAGCGGCGGAACCGAGACGCGCCTGCGCTTCCTCGACCACGGCCGCCGCTTCCTCGAACTGCCGTGCGACGAAGCCGACCGCTGGTTCCGCCGCGGCGCCGCGCTCGGCGGGCGCGGCGCGCGGGAATGCGAACGCACGCTCGCGTGGCGGGCGGCGGCTTTGCGCGGCGCGACGGGTTGACTCCGTCACGCCGCGTTTCCGGAAAGCTAGAGTCCGAGCAGCTGCCGGAACGGGACGATCGCGTCGAAATACCCGTCCGCTTCGACGACCGGCGCGAGGGTTCCCTCGTAGACGAGCGCCGTCCGGACGGACATCCCGTCGCGGATCGGAATCCGCCGGACCTTCTCCGCGACTTCGTCGATGACCTCCCGACCGATTTCGCGCTGCCGCTTCACCTCAACGACGCACACCGACCGCCGCGTCTGCAGCAGGAGATCCACCTGGACGCCCTTGCGGTCCTGCACGACCTTCTCCGTCTTCCCGCGCACCCCCTTGCGGCCTCCTTTCGCCGGGACCGTCTTGCGGCTTCCGGCGCGCCGCCACGGCGCGGCGGAAACGACCTGCGCCGCGTCGAGATGCAGCGGTTTCAGCAGCTGCGGCCAGTTGTTCACGACAAGGTTCTCGAACGCCAGTCCCATCACCGACTCCCAGCCGTCGAGTCGGTCAAGCCCGCCAAAGGGGAACGTCCCGCCGTCGATGGCGACCTTGGCGGGTTCGATGTATTTCAGGTAGAACCGCGCGTAGTTGTCGCGGATCCGGTACCGTTTCTCGCGCGCCGCTTTTCCGGTGGCGGGATTGGCGCCTTCGTCCGCCGACGCGAGCCCGGCTTCGACGAGCTGGTCCAGCGCGTCCGAAACGCGCCCGCCGCGTTCCATGCCGATCGCTTCGGCGATTTCCGCCGCGCTGCGGGGGCCATCCGCCAGAAGCCGCAGCGTCCGGCCCGTGAACGTCGGCTGGCGCGTGATGACGTCGGAGAACATCTCGTCGAAGTCTTCCCGAAGAACGCCTTTCGGCCGGAAGCAGAGCCGTCGGAGATTCTCTTCGGCTGTCGCGCCCGGATCGATTTCCTCCAGGTAGCGCGGGACGCCGCCCGTCACCGAGAGGACGTCCACGATCTCGCGCCGGTCGACGCGCCCTGCCGCGCTCCCCCAGAACTTCGCACATTCCGGAAGGGGAAGTTCCGGGACGACGATGTCGAGTGACCGGCGGCCGTAGAACGTTCCGTCGTCGACGATGTGGTCGCGGATCCATGTCGACACGCTGCCGCACAGCACGAGCACGAGCCGCGGGTGTTTCTTAAGATTCCCGTCCCAGGCGGTTTTCAGCGTGCCCGCGAACGACGGGTCGTAGTGGGCCATCCAGGAGATTTCGTCCAGCAGGACGACCGTCCGCCGCGTTCCGCCGAGTTCCCGGTCGAGCCGCAGGAAGGCGTTGAGCCAGTTCGACGGCGGGGTGGCCTCGCATCCGGTCTGCGCCGCGAGCTGCGCCGCGAAGTGGGCGAGTTCCGCCGCGTTGTCCAGCTTCTCGGCGGGGCGCAGCCCTTCGATCCGGATGAACCGCGCGTCCGCGCGGCGGGCGAACGTTTCGATCAGCGTAGACTTGCCGACGCGTCGGCGGCCGCGGCACGTGACAAGCGATGACGTGCGCTTCCCGAAAAGCGCCAGAAGGTCGTCCAGCAATTCGTCTCTGCCAAAAAACATCGTTCGTTTCTCCTGTGTGCGGCACCTCGCCGCAACGGGTCCCCAGTCTGCCACGGGTCGCGCCGGAAGTCAAGAAAATTTTGTCCCCTATTTCAAAAATCTCAAATAGGGGACAATATTTTGTAACTCGATTTTTGTCCCCTATTTTCAAGAATTTGATTTAGGAGACAGAATACAAACAACAAGAAAAGTACACCTAATCTGCAAAAACGCAATTAGGGGACAAAACCTTTCGACCGGAATTTTGTCCCCTGTTTTGAGAAACCGCACGTAGGGGACAACGTTCGCAAGTTCTGCTGGCCGCGCGGAGTGACCGCTCCGGCTACATGTCGAGCGGCGAGAGGCTGCGGCGCTCGATGCGGTAGCCGCGGAACGCGCCGGTTGCGCGGAGGAAGGCGTCGGTCCGGACACGCAACGCTTCCGGGTCGAATCGCGCGGTGGAAAGTTTCACCTCGAAGAACGCGGCCCGTTTTTCCAGTTCGTTTTCGGCGACGATGTCAATTTCGTTTTCCCCTTTGCGGTCCCACCACGAACCGATGCGCGTCCACTCCCCGGACTCCGCCATCCTCGTCCGGAACCAGCGTTTCAGCGCGAGTCCTGCGAAGACGTCCCAGTCCCGCCGGACGATTGTCCGCAGTGCGTCGAAGGCGCCGATCTCGACCATGTAGGCGTTCTTGTGGACGAACCGGAACCAGAAACGGAAGAACTCGTCGTCGAGCGCGTAGCGAACCGACTTGGTCGAACTTTTTTCGAAGAGGGGCTGCCGCTTGGCGAGAAGACCGTATTCCGTTTCGAGCCGCGTCAGGTATCCGCCCACTTCGCGACCGACGGTCTG
Organism: Verrucomicrobia bacterium UBA6982; assembly: GCA_002448475.1. Classification (GTDB taxonomy): domain Bacteria; phylum Verrucomicrobiota; class Kiritimatiellia; order RFP12; family UBA3636; genus UBA3636. The sequence goes on along the minus strand of DJYI01000036.1, from coordinate 1,107 downwards.
CTCGATCCGTGCGCGGTCCGTGCGGCCGCGGGAGACGGCCGAGAGGATCGAGAAATACGTGCCGTAGTCCTTTCCGAACTCCTCCACGAGCGCGGCGCGCCCCTCCCCGACGAACGGCGAAGTGGGCGACAGGACGGCGTCGACCATCTTTTCCTTCGAGAGGGCCCCGTCGTCGGCCAGCAGGGAAACGTATTTCGCGACGCCGCCGGTCAGGGCCCAGAACGAGAGGAGGTCCTCCGGCTTGAAGCGGGGTCGAAGCGTTCCGATGATAGACCGCAGCGTCCCCGTCCCGAAGGGGCGGAGGTCGAGGAAGTCCGTCTGGCGGCCGTAGAGCGGCTCCTTCCGGTCGCGGAAGAGCCGGTTCATCAGCGAATGGACGGATCCGCAGACCACGAGGGCGATCTTCGCGCGCCCGTGCCGCAGGTCCCAGACCGCCTGCATCCGGCTGTAGACGTGCGGCGCGACGCGCAGGAAGTCCTGGAACTCGTCGATCACGAGGACGAGCGGCCTCTTTTCCGCGACGCGCATGACATAGTCGAACACGTCGGCGAACGACGCGAACGCGCCCCCGACCGGCTCGCCGAGTTTGTTCTCGATCTCCGCGCGGAACGTCTCGCAGAGCTCCCGCTCCGCCTGCCGCGCGACGAAGAAGTAGAGCATCGGTGCGTCGCCGAAGGCGTGCAGCAGGAGCGCGGTCTTTCCGATGCGACGCCGCCCCGTCACCACGGCGAACCGCGCCGACTTCTCCGACTTCGCGCGCAGGGCACGCAGCCATTCCGTCTCCTTTTCCCTCCCGATGAAGTCCATGTCTCGTTCCCTTTCGTTCTCTTTCGGAAACCGTCAGTTCCGAACTGCAAAGTTCCGAACTCGCCGTTTCGGAACAAGAGTCTATCCGGACGCGGTCCAAAATGCAAGCGGAAAATGCTAGAAATCAAGGCCGCCGCGCTAGCCGAGTCGGCGGAAGAATACGAGGCGGCCGGTTGGCGCCGGGTCTGCCACCTGCCCCCTATCAACCGCGTCGAGGGCTCGAAAGGGTGTGACCAAACTTTGTCAGAACGCAAAGGACGCAATCGCGCGGGCCGATGTGTCATCGAACGCCGCTGCGCG
>DJYI01000142.1 GCA_002448475.1 Verrucomicrobia bacterium UBA6982 | reverse complement strand
CTCGCCGGAGGCGTTGATGTCGCGCACGAGCCCCTGCAGGAGCGTGGTCTTGCCGGACTGTCTCGCGGCGTGGATGGCGAAATACTGCTCCTGCCTGATGAGACGCATCACTTCGGGCAGACGCTCCGTCGCGGGGAGCATGTAGTGCTTGGCCGGATTGCAGGGGCCGGCGACGTTGAAGAATTTTTCCATGGCGCGCTCCGTGTCGTTCACGGCTTCAATTCTACCATACTACTTGGCGAAAGCCAAGCGCGAAGCGCCAGTTGAAAAGTTGAAAAGTTGAAAGGTTGAAAGGTTGAAAAGTTGAAAGGTTGAAAGAAAAGGGACGGGCGGGACTGGCGGGACGAGCGGGACTGGCGCGACAGGCGCAAGTCCAGCTCGTCCCGCCAGTCGCGCCGGTCCCGCAAGTCCCGCCGGTCCCGCCTGTCGCGCCAGTCCCGCAAGTCCCGCCAGTCCCGCCGGTCCCGCCAGTCCCGCCGGTCCTAGCATGGGCGGCGGCGCGGCCGGAGGCCGCACCCCCCAGACGGTTCCGCAGGCAGGATGCCCGCGCTCCCAGTCCAGCGCGGCCAGCGACGGGCCGGCGTCGTATGCGTCGGCCTCACGCGGAGTTCGCGGAGATGCCCGTTGCATCGGAGGCGCAGTGGTTGTGGGGCGAAATGAGGATGTCGATCGGCTCGTTCGCCTCCCCGGGCTGCGAGGACAACAATGACTATACGCCGACTTTCACAATGGAAATGCGCCAAGTTCCACAATGAAAAATCGCCAAGTTTCACAACGGAAAACCGCCAACTTCCACAACGCCATTGACATTGACCATGCCTGCATGATATGATTCGCGGCATGAAAGGCTACAAATCCAGAATCTTCGATGCGCTGCTCTGCGATGCGTTGGAGGCAAAAGGCGCGGTACTTGTCGAAGGCGCAAAATGGTGCGGGAAAACCACGACGGCAGAACAGATCGCCAAGAGCGTCCTTTACGTGAACGATCCCAAGCATCGCGAGCAATACCTTGCAACTGCCCAGACGAATCCTCAACGGCTGCTTTCCGGGGACAATCCTCGCTTGATCGACGAATGGCAGATTGCACCGGAACTTTGGGACGCCATTCGTTTCGACGTCGATCACTCCGACACGGACGGCAAGTTCGTTCTGACGGGAAGCGCGGTGCCGTTGGACGAAGAGGCAAAAAAGAAGATACATCACTCGGGAACGGGCCGTTTCGCGTGGATCCGAATGCGTCCCATGTCCTTGTTCGAGAGCTTGGAATCTTCAGGAACCGTTTCTTTCGGCGGACTGTTCGCCGGGAAGAGGTCGCTCGGAGACGCAAAGCCCCATACACTTGAAGAAATGGCATTCCTGACGTGCCGCGGCGGTTGGCCGAAGGCGACCGGAAAGAGCGGCAAGGCCGCTTTGCGCCAGGCATTCGACTATGTCGACGCCGTCGTCGGGACGGATATTTCGAGGGTCGACGAAGTAACGCGCGATCCCGACCTTGCGCTGCGAATCATGAAATCTCTTGCCAGACTCCAGGGTACGCAGTCCTCCGTTGCTGCGATCAAGGCCGATCTCGCCCCAAACGCCCCGAACGGCGGCGTTCACGAAAACACGGTTTATTCCTATGTCGGCGCCCTCAAGAAAATCTTCGTGGTCGAGGACATGTCCGCATGGTGCCCGAACCTCCGTTGCAAGACGCCCGTCCGGACGACGGACACACGGTATTTCACCGATCCATCCATCGCGACGGCGGCGCTGGGGCTCGGTCCCGACGGACTGATGGACGATCTGAAGACCTTCGGACTTCTGTTCGAGACGCTGGTCGCCAGGGATCTACGGACGTATGCGGCGGCAAACGACGGCAAGATCGCCCACTACCGCGACAAGAGCGGTCTGGAGTGCGATGCGGTGATGCATTTGCGGAACGGGAGATACGGCCTGATCGAAGTCAAGCTCGGCGGCTCGAAACTCATTGCCGAAGGGCGGGCGAAACTGAACCGTCTTGCGAGCGAAATCGACACGAAGACGATGAAGGACCCAGCGTTTAGGATGATCGTCGTGGCGGAGGGAGACTTCGCCTATGAGGAGACGGACGGAACGCTGATCTGCCCCATCGGATGTCTCGGCCCTTGACGGCTACCGGCTGCTTCAAAGATGATGCGACGGCGGTGCGCTCGATAGCGTCGGTGCCGTCGGGCGGCGCGACGTCAAGCAGCGCGCCGCCCTGGTCATACGACCCTGCACAAACCCGCAAAAACCTCCCGCAAAACCCCGTAAAACTCTCATGCAAAATCGCGTCAAACTCTCCTGCGGAACAAACGGGGACAGACCACGCAGAACACCCTAGCATGGGCGTCGGCGCGGCCCGAGGCCGCACCCCCCAGACGGTTCCGCGGGCAGGATGCCCGCGCTCCCAGTCCAGCGCGGCCAGCGACGGGCCGGCGTCGTATGCGTCGGCCTCGCGCGGAGTTCGCGGAGTCTGCGGAAGCGCGGCAGGGAGCAGGGACAGACCTCGTAACGTCGTCCCGCCGGTCCCGCCAGTCGCGCCAGTCCCGCAAGTCCCGCCAGTCGCGCCAGTCCCGCCAGTCCCGCAAGTCGCGCCAGTCGCGCAAGTCTCGCCGGTCCCGCAAGTCCCGCAAGTCGCGCCTGTCCCGCCTGTCCCGCCTGTCCTATCATGGGCGGCGGCGCGGCCGGAGGCCGCACCCCCAGACGGTTCCGCGGGCAGGGAGCAGGGACAGACCTCGTAACGTCCGCGACGACTGATGTTCGCGGAAGCGTTTTTGCAAGAAAGTGTCAAACGTAGTCCGCCGCCTTTCAGCCCGCCTTCCCGGTCGAGCCGAACAGCGCGATCTTCCCGGCGACGACGGCCTTCATCGCGGCGACGCGGGCGTTGCGGGTTTCGAGGTAGTCGAAGGTGCGGAAGGGGCGGTCCGCCAGCGCGGCAAGCGTCTCGGCCATGGCCCGGCACCCCGCCAGGCACATGTCGGTGTGGATGTTCACCTTGGCGATGCCACCGGCGATCGTCCGCCGAAAGTCGTCATCGGACAATCCGCTGCCTCCGTGCAGCACGAGCGGGGTCGAAAGCGCGGTGCGGATTTCCGCCAGACGCGCGAAGTTCAGGTTCGGCTTGCTCTTGTAGACGCCGTGGGCCGTGCCGATGGCGACGGCCAGGGCGTCGACTCCCGTGGCGCGCTGAAACTCGACCGCCTCGTCCGCAGTCGTGTACGTCTCCTGTTTCGCCTCGTCGCCGTCCGCCGCAGTGCCCACATGACCGATTTCGCCCTCCACGGTCGCGCCCATCGCATGGGCGATGCGCACGACCTCGGCGGTTTCGGCCATGTTTTCCGCGGCGGGCTTCGCCGATGCGTCGAACATGACGGACGAAAATCCGAGCCGGAGAGCCTCCATCGTCTTTGCGAACGTGAGGCCGTGGTCGTAGTGGACGACGACCGGCACAGACGCGCGACGCGCCGCCGCAAGGAGCGCGGGCGCGATCAGCGGCAGTCCGCCGTATGGCAGAAGCACTTCCGCCGTGCCGATTATGATCGGGCTTCGCGCCTCTTCGGCCGCCTCCATCGCCGCCTGGAGCATGTCAGTGTCGGTGGTATTGAAGAGGCCCACCGCGTAACCTCCCGCCTGCGCGGGTTTCAGCACGTCGTCGAGATTCGCGAGCATGCGCTATTCCTCCACTTCGGGGATGCGCCTGATGCGCCGATCGGTGAAGAGGTCGCTTTCGTCGCGGCTCTTCGTCGAAAATTCGCTCACCACGGCGCCTTCCGGGCCGGCCTGGAACCAATGGTTCGTGCCGGGCCGCAGCGTGTACTGCGCTCCTTCGTGCAGGACGACTTCGTGGAAGACCGTCACGTCCGTCGGGGGAAGCGCGGCGCGGATGGAGTCGCGGGAGCCCTCGCCGTCCACGTAGAGCAGGCAGGTCCCGCGACGGACCCGGAAGGTCTCCTCCTTGCCTTCGTATGGCACGCCGTTCTCCGCGCCGCCGACATGCCGGTGCTCGGGGCATGTCTGGAACGGCCGCAAGTACATTTCCTTGGCGCAGCACCTCTCGGTGTTCACGTAGACGAGCAACTGGAGGCCGATCTTGTCCAGCATTCCCAGGCCGAAGTCGGCCACTTCGATTCGCCCGCGTTCCTCGGGCGTCACGGCGATTCCCGCCGCTACGAACGCCTCCAGCGTCGCGGCGACGGCATGGTCGCGTTCCTCTTTGGTTATCATTGCGTTTTTCTCCTTGGAAATCTGCGCGAAAGCGCGATTGCGTCTTCAAGCGGCAGGGCGCCGGACACGGAATCGGCGGCAGCGAGGTTAGCCGCCGCACAGGCGGACGCGAGGCATAGCGCCTCCTCCGGCGGCGTCCCGGCCGCGAAGGAATGGAGCATTCCGGCGCAAAAGGCGTCGCCCGCGCCAACGGCCCCTTTTGTCCAGCCTTCGGGAAGCGAGAGGGAGCCGACGGCGGCGAACGAGCCGTCCGCCCCGAGCGTGACACCCATCTCCGGGCAGTGCAGCGTCACGCTGCGCCGGACGCCAAGCGCGAGCAGCGCCTCCGCGACGCGGCGCAGCGAGGCGGCGCTCACGCGCCCCCCGGCATCCCGGGACGGGACGCCGGCCGCAAGCGCGCCCTCGACCTCGTTCACGACGAGATGGTCGCAGTATTTCAAGGCCGGGCGGACGATGCGCGGGAAACGGTCTGACTGCTCGCTCACGAGGTCGACGCTGGTCTCGATGCCGAGCGTCTGGACATCATGCAGGAGCCTCGCCGCGACCGTCCCGAACTCCGCGTCCGGCGCATCAAGCGCGTCCAGCAGCAGGAGATAGCCGAGATGGAAAAGCCCGCATCCCGACCCGGCGAGGGCGCCGAGGTCGATGTCGGACGGCGAAAACAGCGCATTGGCGCCACGGGCGTGGAAGAACGTGCGCTCTCCCGTCGAGCACACCGTCATCACATCGGTGTAGGATGTCGAGGCCGCGTCGGTCCGTACCACGCCGGAAACGTCGAGCCCTTTCCCGGCGAGAAAGGCGAGAAGCCAGTCCCCCTGCTCGTCCGCGCCGACCTTGCCGAACGCACGAACTTCAAACGACGGATCGAGCGTCTTGAGAACGACGCCCGAATTGCAGACCGCGCCGCCGCATGCGCGCTCCTGCCCGATGATCGTCGCGAGCCTCCCCTGTTCCGGCCAGGCGTCAACGCGCTTCACCGCATCGACCAGAATGTTCCCCGCCAGCGCGATGCGTCTGTTCATCTTTCGATCCTCCTCGTTCCATGCTTGCCCCGACACTTTGCGTCCAGGCATGTCGTACCGAGCGAGCCGATGTGTCCAAGCGGTCCGGGTTCGGAATTGGGCGCGAGGACGACGGCCGGTGGCTGTTCAAGTTCGGCGGCAAGGCGCGGCATGTCGGCGTCGCCAGGCGCGAGCAGGAAGCGGAACGAAAGGAGTCCCGTGTCGCTCTGGTGGCGCCACGGCTCGGTGTGGGCTTCCGTGCCGAGTCCGCAGGAAAAGCCGGTGGCGCGGACGACGCTTGGCCGCAGGGCGCCTCCGGCGATGTCGAAGCCGTAGAGGGCGTCGCTGGCGAAGCCGAGCGAGGGAACGCCCCTGCGGTCGATCGCCCGCACCCATGCTCCTCCAGGGACTTCCCCGACGTCGGCCATGCGCCGCACGACGGCGCCGGGGACGGCGTAGTCGCCTGCGGCGGCGCCGCAGGGAACGGAGAGTTTGAGGCGGGCGCCGCGCTCGTTCCAGAGGAGACGGGCCTCGCAGTCGATGGCGTCCCGTCCGGCCGCCAGGCGGAGCGTGAGTTCGAGCCACGAGCGTTCGCCGGCGAGACGCACGAAAAGCGCGCTGCGGAGCGGGCCGCTTTCGGTGACTTCGGCGTGCTCGACTTTCCAGGCGGCCGGAGGCGTCGATTCGTCGTATTGGCGCGCGTCGTCGTCACCCCAGGAACCCTTCGTGTCGCGGAAGAGCAGTGCCTGGAGTCCGCGCCCCTTCAGCCACGGCCTGCCGTCGCGCAGGATGCGTATGCCGTCCGCGCCGGGGCGGGCCGAGACGGAGAAGAAGCCGTTGCAAATCTCCCGCAGAGCCGCCGAGGCGTTCGGTAGTGTTGCCATTGTGGGAATGTTGCCAGTACCCAAATTCAATTTCCAATCCTGCCACGTATTGGCAACATTGGAAACTGGCATTGGCAACACTCGCACATTGGCAACATTCGCATTGATATTTGTGTCATTGATGCTCAATGAAGATTTGTGGACATTTGGAATTTGTGAACATTTCCCCACGTCCCAGCCCAGCGTGTAAACGGCGAAGCCTTGCGCGGGGATGCGGGCGTTCACGACGACCCGGCTTCGCCATGCGACGTCGCCGAATTCGGCCTCCGCGCGGACGATCTGGAACGGGACGCGGCGCTTCGCGGGATCGCGGACGACGAGCGGCGCCTGGCGTTTGCCGTCGGGGTCGAAGTAGAAGGCGTTGTCGTCGATGCAGCCTTCCAGTTCGACCGGGCCGCGGAATTCCCACGGGTGCGGGTTGAAGAGGAGGAAGGGAAGAGGGGCTGGGTAGTCTCCTTTCGGGGGTGTCACGGAGGTGTCGGCCTTGAGGGCGAGCGCGTTCAGCGCCGCAAGCGTGGCGTCCTTCGCGGCGGCCCTGACCGCGCCAAGCTCGCGCAGCTGCTCTTCGGCGGCACGCTCGATGCACGTTCCGGGAAGAATGTCGTGGAAGGTGTTGAAAAGAAGCGTGCGCCAGGCCGCGGAAAGGGACGGGATGTGATTGTCCACAATTGACAATTGAGACAATTGACCACAATTGTCCACCAATCCTGAATCTTCATTGCCATCTATCGGCAATGTCAATTTCTCCGGCTCGCTGGGACGGCTCGCCCCACCCTTGTCATTGATATTGACATTTGTGCCATTTGTGTTCAATGAAGATTTGTGAACATTTGTAAATTGTGAACAATTCCCCGTGAGATCCACCGCCGCCTCGGCGGTGGCGAGTTCGGCCTCGGCGCGGCGGAAGGCGAACTTGTGGCGGGCGCCGGTGGTGTAGCAGCCGCGCAGCGTGTAGCCGAGTTCGCCGGTGACTTCAGGGAAGAAATCATCGCCGCCCTTGGCTGCGGCTTCAGCGCGCAGGGTGTCAAAGAAGCGGTGGAGCCCGCTCCATTCGACGCGCACATCGGGATGCGCCTTCGCCCACGCGACGACCTGTCGGACCATCTGGCGCGAAGGGCCGCCGCCATGGTCGCCTACGCCGATGAAGACCGGCACGTTGTCGAGGTCGCGCTTCGCGGCGTCGGCGAGGGTGTCGTCCAGCCGCCGCGGCATTTCGGGGCGGCGCGTCCCATACCAGCCGACTTCGGGGCGGTAGCAGAGGACGCGCGCGCCGGAAGGGCCGCGCCACCAGAACGCGGGCTTGGCCGTGGGGAGCGTCGCCGGGAAAGGCCGCGTGAAGGCGAAGTTCTCCATGCCGGCAGCGGCCATGATGTCCGGAAGCCCCGCGCAGTGGCCGAAGGAGTCCGCCGCCCAGGCCGTGCGCGGCCGGACGCCCAAGTGCGCCTGGCAATACGCGAGTCCGATTTCGAAGTTCTTCGCGAGCGTCTCGAAGCGCGGCAGGTTGGTATCCGACTGCAGATACGTGCCGCCCACGACCTCCCAGCGTCCCTCTCGGATGCGCTCCAGGACGCGCTTGAAGGTGGCGGGGTCGTTCTCCTCAAGGTGGCGGTAGAGCACCGTCTCGCCGCGCATGAAGGTCAGGAACGGGAATTCGTCCATCAGGTCCAGGACGGAGCGGAACGTGCGGATGGCCTGGTTCAGGCCCTCGGCCTTGTCCCACAGCCAGACAGGGTCTATGTGGGCGTTGGGGATGACGTGGAAGGTTTTCATGAACAGTCGAAAAGTTGAAAGATCGAAAAGTTGGTCAGCCGTAATCGGTCAGCCAATGGGGGGATACTCGTTGAGAGGGGATGGAGCGGCGGTTCGTCCTTCGCCACATAAAAGCGGATGCCACCGTAGGTCCAGTTCGGGTCGGGCATGCCGGGGAAGTTCCGACGGTCCATCGTCAGCATGACGTAGCACCACGGGCACCCTTCCGGGGCCTTGGCCCAGGCCGTGAAGACGCGCCCGTTGGGGCAGTCGTCACTACTGGGTTCCATGTCGCATGGCCACTCCCCCACGTATTCGAGCGTCGGATACGCGTAAACGGGGCGCTTCCGTTCCAGGTTGGCGGTCATCACGTATTTGTGCCCGCCGAACTCCATGATCTGGCAACCGGTGGAGTCGAAGCGGCCAGGACCGGCGAGGAGAGTGTAAGGCCCGTCCCAGCGGTCGGACTCCCAGAGGTGTGCCCGGAGCCCCTGTGGGGTGAAGGACGACGTGGAGAGGTGCCACTTGCCGGCCTCGGCGTCGTAGTGAAGGTGCGGGTCTTCGCTCTTCACGCCGTCGCCTACCACCAGCGGCCGCGCGGGAAGGACGTGGATGCCGTGGAGCAGACACTTGTTCGTCTCCACGACGATGAGTCCGCTGCCTTTGCGTGTCGCGGGATCGAGGTCATGCGCCGTTGTGGACCAGCCGATGGCCACGCCCTTCCATGTGCCGTCGGCGTCGCGGAAGAGGTGGTCGATGGCGTCGTTGCGGAGGAGCGGGTCGTCTTCGCCATAGGTCGTGAGGAGGATTCCCTCCATGCGGAAGTCGAAGACGGTCGGATCGAAGCTCGCGACGGACTTGGTGTACTTCATCCCGGCGCGGGCGGAGAAGGTGCAGAACATCCGGCCGTTCTCCGTGTAGGGTTTGCAACCGGGGCCGTCGGTGACGATGCAGAAGTCGGCCTGCCCGACGCCGGCCGTGAGCGAAACGGCGGCGCGTTCGATGGCGGCGGAGCCACCGGGCGGAAGCGATGCGCCGGCGGCGCACTTGAGGACGCCCGCGAAGTCACGGCGGCGGATGTCGTTTTCCGGCGATTCGTCGAGCGTGACGGAGCCGAGGAATCGCACCTCGCCGTCTTTGCGAACGGCGAGGAGAATCGTCGGGCCGGCGACGACGGCGGAGAGGCGGAAAGGCGGCGGCGGGACAACCTGCGGGTTGGCGAGCGCGAATGCAAGCGGACGCTTGTCGCGAGTCTCCTCAAATCCTACCGCCTTCCCGGGTTCCGCGCGGACGCGAAAGAGGATCGACCCGTCCAGCGAAGCAATGTCGAGCAGCGCCGCCGCGCCGGGGGACAGACTGCGAAAATCGGCGCTGAAATGAATTCCGGGGAAAAAACCGCCGACGAAGAACGCCCCCTCCGCCGCCGCATCTGGCGGCGTGGACAGCGCCATCGCGCCGCCGCCGAACTCCGCGCGCGGTGGTGCGGGGCAATACGGCATCGCGGGGTTCTGGAGACTTGGGCACGCCACCGTTCCCGGCACGAATTCGGACAGGACAACTTCGTTGTCGAGCATGAACCGCCGCGAGGCGAGAAGATGGAAATTGGGGATCAAGGGACAGACCACGGCGAGTTCTCATGGTCGGCAGTTTTCAACCACAAGACCGGCGACACAGTTGTTGTCATCGAAAAAACGTGCGTCTTTCTGGTCGCTCCATCCACGATGATGGCGCACCTTGAGATGTTCAAGGCACTTGCGCGAACAGTTGCGAAAGGTTATGCGCTCCGGCATCCGTCCCGCTTTCCCCAAAAGCGAAATCGGATTGAGAGACTCGAATCTGCAGTCTTCAAAGGTGACATCGCAGATTCGCCAGTCTTCAGAACAAACGAACATCCCCACGGGACAGGCGCATTCGAGGATTTCACACCGCGACACGCGAATGTTCCCAATATAGACGCCTTTTGCGCCGGGAATCCATGACGTGGAGAAGTTTATGCCTTGCGCCGACTCGTGAAAGCAGCACTCTTCAACCTCCACGTTGCGTATCGTTCCCGTTCCGACTCCAAAGCGGATTCCATAGCAACAGCTCCAAACATCGCAGTTTTGGATGCGTATGTTTTCACAAGGATGCGACTCCGCATGTCCCGGCATGCGGCAACTCGCACGGATGGCAAAGGCGTCGTCACCTGTCTTGATTGTGCAGTCGCTGACGATGACATTGCGTGTGCAGTCGATGGAAAAGCCATCCGAATTCGCAATCGTACGGTCGGCATCGATTGTCACACCTCGGATGTCAAGGCCGTCGCAGCAGCGAAAGTGTGCTGTCCAGGCCGGTGGATTGGCGAGTGTGACGCCTTTCAACTGGATGCCTTTCGAAAGGAAAAAGGCCACCATCGGTCCGGGGCGGAACCATTTTCGGTCAATGGGATGGAGTTTGAGGCCGTATTTGTAATGGGGAAATCGGCTGTCCTCGTCGCACTCGCCGAAGAATGCGGGGCCGCTACCGTCGATGACACCCTCGCCGGTGATGGCGACATTTTCGACCTTATAGCCGAGAATCAGGTGCCCCCCGCTCCACTCCTCGTCCGCGCTCCAGAAATTCTCAGGAAACTCGTCGTTCGCGTTGTAATCCTCCTGGCGGACGCTTCCCTTCAAAACGGCACCCTTCTCGATGCGCAGCTCCACGTGCGAGCGCATCCGAATCGTACCGGTGTTCCACGTCCCCGGCGGCACGACAACCATGCCGCCGCCCGCGTCGGCCGCCGCATCCAGCGCGGCCTGAATCGCTGCCGCGTTTATAGACGGCGTTGCGATTTCGGACGCTCCAAAGTTGCGGATGTCAAAGACGTGCAATCCGCTTTCAGCGATTTTCCCGTCTCGTTTCATTGCGTTGAGACAACTCTGTAGCCGAAGGGTTCCAGCTCCACGCCATCGACAGCGCGGGCGACGGGGCCGAGGTTGGCGACGACCTTCACGTCGCCGTATTCCGCTACGACAATTCCGTTGTCGTTTCCAAGGGGGTCTGCGCCGGAATCGAGCGCCGGCCCGAAGTCGTGGCGGAACGCGGTCAGGGGCTTCAGCGCGTAGCGCGCGACGACATCGCGCTGTGTTGCGAAGACGGGTTCGTTCCATCCAAGCCACTTGTCGAAGTCGTTGTAGTGCCCTTCGCGCACGGAGACGATCGTGCTCATGGAGAAGCCCAGCGCCACCGCGGCAGCCCGGATGTCCTGCGGGATGGTGAAGTGCCCAAGGTTGTGAAGGAAGAAGAGCGACTTGTCATGCGCGAGGTAGGCGGCAAGAGGTTCGATGCGCCAAGTGTCGGGCCTCCACTGCTTCTTCGCGTCGGTGCAGGCACCGCCGCTGCGCGGCACGATCCAGAACGTCATTCCGCAAAGCGCCGCCTCGTTGTCAACCACGCGGTCCCACCCGCCTTCCGTCGCAAGCGCGATGTTCGAGGCGTCCTCCGCGTTCATTTCAAGCATCGCCTCGGAGTAGGCCCAGGGTGCGGGCGATGCGGGATTGAAGTCGCGGAACCACGACCGGGCGCCGACCTGGTCCTGAAAAAGAACGTCAACGGGGAAGTCATGCGTGAACTGGCCCATGATCTTTGCGTTGGCCTTGCGGACGGCGGGATGCCAGAGGCAGGGCGTCCAGCCGTCGTTCTTGCCGTAGTGTTCATAGTGGTGCTTGCCGTCCGCCATGACGAGCAGCGGCGCCTCGCCCTCCGCGAGGAACGTCTCCCCGCGCGGGTTGTCGCACCAGAACGTGGGGTTCGTGTAGGGCATCACAAGATGGCCGCGCGCGTGCGCCGCGTCGATGAAGGCGCGGAAATCCTCCTCCGTGCCGTAGTCGCTATTCGGCGGGAGGAAGTCGGGGTATTGCTTGTCGAAGCCACCCTTCATGTATTCGGGGAGGTGCAGCAAGGACGGCATCGGCAGTTTATCCAAGATGGACATCTGCTGTCTGGCAGACCCCTTGATATTGACCATCGGCGCATATTTCAGCGTCTCGGCGGTCCTCGGCGGCATCTTTGCGGAGAATGGCTTCTGGCAGACTCTGTTCGCCGACGCGTAGCGAAAGAGGGCATCGCGGAAGTCGGTGGAGACGTCGAGCGCGACGGCGGGCGTCGCCCATGACTTCCCTTCGCGCACCCATGCCGCGAAGGAATGCGCCGCAAAGCCGCCATTCGCGTCACCGCCCGCTTCGAGCGCGGCGGGGACGAGCATCTCCTTTGGCCGCCACGGCTCGTGCGCGGGGCGGGGCTGGATGCCGTAAACAGCGCATCCGGCGCCGTCCTTCCTTTTGAGGTGCATGAAGTCACTGAACGCCGCAGGGTATGGGACGCGGAAGAAATTGAATCGCTTCCAGACATTTGTTTCGCCGAGCGGTGGAAGTGCCGACTGGTCCGCGAACCATTTGCCGTTGTAGGCTACGCCCACGCCATGCATTCCTACCATCGGGAAAACGAGGTCTTCCGTTTCGTCCGGCGAAAACCGGAACTTGGCTGGAAGCCAGAAGTCCGTAATCGGCGAGGCAAGCGATTCGCCAGCCACGACGCGCCCGCGCAACTCGAAGCCGCACGCCGTCGGGACAACGGCGACTTCCACGGAGTATGCCGCGGCCTCGTAGCGGAGAGCGAGCGCGTCGCCGCGCCGTTCGTGCGAAAAGCGCCGCGCCGCGTCGGCGGCGGAAGAGAAGTCCGCCGCCTTTTCGAGATGCCCGGCCTTGTCCTTCGTCATCCAGAGACCGGTTCCGGGGTCGCTGCGCCAGACCGATACGCCGCCTCCCGCAGGGACGAGGGCGACGACGCCCCCGTTGCGCTCGTCGAATGAAATCCGCCCAGCGGGCGATTCAAGGTCGATTGTCCCAGTCGCCGCTGTCGCGGCGCAAATGCAGGAGGCGCAGAGGCAGACGCAAAGGTTGGCAAGGTTTTTCATTGACGTGAACTCCAAATGTGAGAATTGTCGTTGTTTTTTTAGAACAGAACCATCGCGGCGGCGAATGCCATGACAGCAAGTATCGGAATGAAGCGGCTTGTCGCGGATCGTGCGTTCGTGCTTCCCATAGTCAAATTCCATTCACCCAAGGGGGAAATCCCAGCAGGTTCTTATCTTCGTTTTTCGCCACACGGCTTTGTCGATGGTGCGCCGTTGTCGGCGGGGCGGCCGAGGGCATCGACCCAGAGGCGTTTCGCCGGGTCGGTGCAGACGAGCAGCCGGCCGAGGTCGGTGTCGAAGAACTGCTGCCCGAAGTGCGGGGCGTAGGACAGCCGCTCGGCGGCTGGGCCGGCGAGTCTGTGCACGAGGTTGCGGGTCTCGAAGCCGCAACCGCTACCGTCCGGCTCCCAGACGGGGTCACCGACGGAGTTGGTCGCGTGCCACGCGGGCTGGTAGGTGTATTCAATATGCCCGCGCCAGGTTCCCGGATGCGTTTCGCGCATCAGATTGCCGAGTCTCCCGCCAATGACCTTGCCTGGGATGCGCTCAAAGTTGAAGCCAATCATCGTCACGGACTGCATCCCGCGGATTGCGCCACCGTCGTCGCCACAGTCGGCGAAGAGCGGAAGGTGGACGCTCTGCTCGTCGCCGCAGTTTACGAGGACGATGGGGTGGTTGAATCCGGAGGTGTAGGCGTAGTTGCCGAATGTCCAGCCGTAGAGGTTGAACGAGGCGAGGCAGTCGCAGCAGACGACGTGTTCCCCTCCGGCCTGGAAGGCCTGCCCGAAGCCCGTCGCGTGGATATTGTCGAAGCGCGAGACAGGCAGGTTGCTCCCGCTTGTCATGGTGATGCCGATGGCGTCGGGGCATGGTGCCGGGAGGGGGCCGAACTTCTCGTAAGGGAAGGAATCCCCGACCATGCATCGTTCGCCCATGCCGCGCAGGCGGACGTTCCGGACTTCAGCGCCGTCCGTCCGCCTGAGGTCAATGCACCGCGCCGGATGCTGCGCGTCGCAGATGAAAACCGAGATGTTCTCGAATCGGAGGCCTGAACCGTTTTGGACACCCTTTGGCGTCCATGAGCCACGCAGGACAGACGGCACTCCCTCGCCGGTGGTTTCCCAGGCGCCGCATCGCACATACCACGTGACGCCGTTTTTCGGCGATGGCGTCATCCCCGCGCCGGCCTGGAACCAGTCCTGCCCGGAGATGGCGAAATGCCGGCGGGGCGGAAGCCGCAAGGCGGCGCACGGCCCTCCGTCGT
Organism: Verrucomicrobia bacterium UBA6982; assembly: GCA_002448475.1. Lineage (GTDB taxonomy): Bacteria > Verrucomicrobiota > Kiritimatiellia > RFP12 > UBA3636 > UBA3636. The sequence continues at coordinate 5,228 of DJYI01000142.1, read as the reverse complement.
CCCATTCGCGGAAGGCGTCGATCATGTAGACGCCGCTGTAGAGCAGCAGGTTGCGCCCTGTGTCCTCGCAGAGGCAGATTGCCCGCTGGAGCGTCTCCTCGTCGTGTTTGCCGGCGCAGACAAAGTCCGCCGCCGCCTTGGCTGCGGGGAGTGAGTCCGCTGCCGCGACCCTGACCCACAGCGGGTTGACGCCTTTCCCGTATGCGGTGTTCATTGACCGTGTCCGAATTGTCGGAGAAAGCGAAGCGCCACCATCCCCGTCGTTACCTGAGGCTGATGACGGTCGCCGTGGGGGAGTATTTGAGGACGAGGTCGCCGCCGGACTGCTTCAGCGAGGCGTTGCCCTTGGCGCTGGCGGGCAACACGACGGAGATGTTCGCGAGGTTGCCGGAAACGGCGTTAGCCGCGACGAGCGGGAACTCGCCGTAGGCGCCGTCGAAATCGACGCGGAGCGTAGCCGCGCCGGCGAAGGACATTGTCCCGGTGACGGTCAGCGGCGCCGTGCCATTCGGCAAGCCGAGCTCGAGCGCAATTGTCGCGCCGTCCGCGACGGAAATGCCGCCCTGCGCCGCCAGGCCCGCGCCTTCGGCAATTGACAGCGTCGCGCCGGACGCGAGCGAGAGGTTGCCGGTCTTCGATGGCGCGTTTTCGGGATGGACGTCGATTCCCCGCCACTTCTTCAGCAGATACGCCTCCGCGTTTCGGCGCTCTTCAGGCGTGAGCGAGCGGTTGTAAACGACCACCTCGCCGTAACGGACGCCGCCGCTTGTATAAGTGCCCCACCGGGAGAGTGTGTTCCAAGTCTGGTTTACCCTGAAGGCAAGCGAGAGGACTACATCGTTTGTGATCATGACATAGGTGCGGGGATCGGCCGCGACGCCATCCAGTGCGACATAGTTGTCGGCATTTGCCGGGACACTGCCCTCGTTTGCCTCCTTGCCGTAATCGTAGTATCCGGTGATCAGACCTCCGTTAACCGCAGGAAAGAACGTCCGACGGTTCGTGTTGCCGAGAACCATCGTCCTGAGCGACCCGTTGCCCGCCCTCGCAAACCGACAGGCGACAAACGCCTCGCGGCAGTTGGCCGTCACCTGGGATATGGCGCTGGAACCGGAGTATAGGCCGAAATACGCCGAACTGATGTTGTTGTTTGACACATCCTTCGTGGAAACGACGGGCTTGCCGTTCATTTCCCCTTCAATCAGAACCGGGGAATTCGACCCCACCATTTTCATGGACGATCCGCTCCGCACGTCGCGCCATTCCGTGACGGCGCCGTCTGCAATTGTCAGCGATGCGGAGTCCGTGGCGTCGAGGTGAACGTAGGGATCGGCGGGAAGCTCCGGTTCGGCGGCAGCCGCGACACCGGGAACGATGCGCAGCGTCGCGCCGGTGGAGATGGAAACCGGCATTGGGTCCGCGGTGTTCCATTTGACGCCGGTTTCGCCTGCTTTAATCGTGCGCTGTCCCTTTGGCGGAGTGCCGAGAAGCGATGTTTCAAGAATGCCCGGACCTGCGACGGTGAGCGTATTCGCCGTCGAGGTGGAGAGTGCCTTCACGCGCGCCGTTCGTCCGGACGGGACGCGGAGCGTTGCATTCGCCGCCAGTTGGACGCCTCCGAACTCCCACGAACGGGAGTTGTCGCCTTCGCACCACTTCTTTTGGAGATAGCGGACCACGCGGCGGCGTTCGTCCGCCGTCAAATGACTTCCGAAAACAATCGCCTCGCCGACCTTCGCACCGCCGGCCAAGCCGCCGCGCTGGAAACCGAGCGTGTTGAACCTGTGGCCGGAGCCGCTGTTCGAAATTGAGAGGACATGGAAGCCGCCGCGCGGGCGACGCGTGTCGTTCCACCATATCCGCTCGCCGTCGAGACGGATTTCTCCGTTGCGCACTTGAGGTCCGACATCTGCGGAGAATAGCGCGCCGTCGTTGCCGGATGTCATGTTGCCGTTGTATTTCTTGTTGAGCGTGTCGCCCCAGAGAACAGCGTGCTGCGTATCGGAATTGTTCGCGTAGGCGATGTAAAGTTCTGCCGCACTACCGTAGTCGCTGCTGAGTTTCAGGGCGATTTCGGAACCAGAGGCACCGAAATCGACGGCGGCACGGCCATTGGCGGCATTCGCCGCCACGGTCGGCAATGGATGGACGACGCTTTCTTGATCCGTGCATTGTGCAAGGTAGCGGCGGGACGAGGTTCCGGCTGCGGCGTCGCGAACATCCGCCCACTTCGTCACCTCGCCCTCGGCATTAGTCGTGACGGAGGAGGCGACGCTTGCGTCGAACCACGAAGACGGCGCGGGAATGCCGTCGAGGGTGTCGGCGTCCATGTCCGACGGTTCGCCGACAAGTTCCACGATGGAGGCGTCGCGAATATTGAGGCGCGTCTGCGTGCCGCCGCCATTCACGATGCGCAGCGTTCCGGCGCCGGACTTGTCGAAGAGCGCGTTGCCGTAGATGCTCGTGGCTTCAAGGGTGCCGTCTGCATTCGGAACCTCGACTATCGGCTTGCCGTCGGCGTAGATGCGCTGCACATGGGAATCCTGCGACGATGATGCGCGGAACGAGATTGTCTTCGGGTAGCCCAGTTTGAACGTGCCCGCGAAATCCACGGCGTCAAGGAACGAATACGTCCTTGCGGTAGTCGCGGCCGGCGCGGCGAACGTGTTGCCGGCGGTTCCCGAAAGGGAGCCGATTGTCACGTCGGCGTTCGGCATCGTGATCGTGCGGATCGGGTTCACGGCGGCATCCGTGGTTGCCACGTCCGCCGGGAACGAGGCGTCGTCGTCAGAGTTCTCCGGGATGTAGGCATTTTCCCAGTTTGCAGCATCCGCCCAGTTTCCGCTTGCGGAAGTGCCGGTCCAGATGCCGGTGGTCGCCGTGGCCGTTGCCGTACAAAACGCGAGGAATCCGGTCGACACCGCGAGTGAGGTTCGCTTCATCTTGTTTCTCCTGTTTGTGGTTAATGTGGGGACAAAGTCAGATTTCCACGATTTCGTGTTCGTGGATGCGGGCCTGCGGCTCGGGCGGGAGCGTTCCGTCGAGGCGGGCGAGGACGAGCGCGGCGAGGTCCTCCGCCGACCGCTCGTTATGCTTGTTCACCGTGACGGCGGGGCGGAAGGGGATGACCGCCTCGGGGGTGAAGTCGCGCCGGACGTTGTCGTAGCCCGCGACGAGAATGTCGCGGTTTGGCGCGAGTCCCATGTCCCGGATCGCTAGGAGCGCGGGCTTGGCCCAGTCGTCGTTGAGGCAGAGAAGGGCGTCGGGCAGCGCTCCGTCCGCTCCGCGCAGGGAGGAGAGCGCCGCGACGGCCATCGCGGCGTTGATGCGGAGCTTTTCCCCCGCCCATCCCCTGTCGGAAAGCAGCGCCGATCCGAAGAAAACCTCCTTGTGCGGGGCGAACCCGGCCTCCCGCATCGCCTCGGCGTATCCGGCCAGCCGCTCCTGCGCCCAGAAACGCGGCGGGTCGAACGGATACGGGAAGAACGGGACGATGCGCTTGCGACCGTGCGCGATGAGCCAGCGCGTGAGGTCGCGCGAACCGGCCCGGTGGTCGGAATAGGCGCGATCGAACGCGCGCAGTTCCGGCGCGTTGCCGTAGACCACGGCCGGGATGTTCTCCTTTCGGCACCGTTCCAGCGCAAGGCGGGCGGCGCGGTCGCCGTTCAACCCGCTGGTCACCACAAGCGCGGCGGGACGGTTCCCAAATACGGCGGCGGGATCGCCGCCCTGCAGGGATTCGGAATCGAAAAACAGGACGGGGCGGCCCGCCAGCGAAAGACGGCGCACGATGTCGAGCGAAAGGAACGAATCGGTCCATGTCGGCGCCGTGGCGAGGTCGGTGAATCGTTCGAGCCGTGCCAGAACGGCGATGGCGGAGGACTTGGCCGACGAATCCCGCACAATGCCCGCGTAGCGGCGGTTGGTCCCTGCGCGGCAGACGACAAGACCCTGCTCCTCCGCCTCGGAGAGCGCCGTCACCGCCGTGTTCGGCGCGATTCCGAGCAATTTGGCGATCGCGCGCGCGGACGGCAATTCGCTCCCGCGCGGGATTTCCCCCGTTTCAAGCGAGCGCTTGAGCCAGTTGAGCACTCGGACGCGCGGCGATTCCAGCGGAGATTCGACGGCGGGGTTTCTTTTCATGGTGGTTTTTTTCTTCATGGCCGGGAGCCTTTTGCCTTTGGAGAGGCGAAAACGGCGCCCATCATACACGGTTCAAAACTTATGTCAAGTCATTTTTGAACATGTGCAAAAATTTTCAATACTCAAGACGGACAATCCAAAAATGCGCAATTTCTCGCGATTTGCGCGGTCTGTCCCCGTTAGCCCCTTGTTTTCGTGAAAAACAAGATACTTCAGCCCCTTGTTTTCGTGAAAATCAGGATGGTTTAGCTCCTTGTTTTCGTGAAAATCAGGTTGAAGAACGTCACGCCGGTCGAGGTGAAAAGCGCGAAGGACTACTCCACGGCTTCGTTGGACAAATTCCGGGCGAAGTTCAAGGCGAACGTTTCCATGTCCGTGATTCTCCATCCGGGCGACGTCGCCGTCTCGGCGGACGTGATGCGTCTTCCGCTCTACATGGCGCCCTTCGTCGGCTGAAGGATTTGGCCTTCGGCCCGTCGTTCGTCCCGGGCCCCCTCCTACCGCGATTCGGATTAAAGCCCGACGACGTGGATCGTCTTGCCGCCGACGATCTCGTCGCGCGTGAAGATCTTCTCGTCCCACGATTTGGCGGGGTCGTCGTCGAAGACTGCCATCCAGCCCGAAGAATTGTTCACAAATGACAATTGAGACAAATGTTCACAAATGGAAAATGACAAATTCATCTTCTATCCTGTTCGTTAAGAATTTTGATTTGTTATTTGTGAACAATTGTTTCAATTGAAAATTGTGAACATTCTATAGCCCACTTCGTCTTTCCCATGAGGCTGCATATATCGGGTTTGAAAAAAACATTTTGTGCCGTCTTTGCAAAACAAGCCAAGAGCCTTGAAGAAATTAAATGCTTCAACGTCGGTTTCGGAATTCAGCGCTTTTCCGCTGATGGCATCACGAAAGAAAGGCTCAATCCGTGGATGCTTCATCATGTCAAAAAGATAAAAGAGATGGATGGGATCACGGCGGATGATCGTCTCCTTGGCCGTGGCGAGATCTTCTGCGGTAATCGGGGAGGAATAGTCGCAATCGTGGATTTCCTCGACGCACTCGCCGGAGGCGTTGATGTCGCG
>DJYI01000140.1 GCA_002448475.1 Verrucomicrobia bacterium UBA6982 | reverse complement strand
GTCGCGCCGGTCCCGCCAGTCCCGCAAGTCCCGCAAGTCGCGCAAGTCCCGCCTGTCCCGCAAGTCCCGCCTGTCCCGCAAGTCCCGCCTGTCGCGCAAGTCCAGCCTGTCCAAGCAGCCGCGGCGCGGCCAGAGGACGCACCTCCCATTTCCGCGGGCAGGATGCCCGCGCTCCCAGGCCAGCGCGAACCAGGGATGCCCGCGTCGGGCGGTGCGGCGTCCCGCCGCGCCTAAGGGCTCGTCATGGGGCGAACCGTTCGGTCAGAGCTCGCAGGGACTCCACTTCGTCGCGCGGAGTGAAAGGGTTCTCGGCGCGGACGCTGGCCTCGCTCTGCATCTGCATGAGGCGGGGCGCGGAGAAAAGCTGCGGCAGTTCAGACGCCCAGTCGGTGAGGCCGCGCGGGTCGGTCGGCAGCCAGTGGCGGTCGCTCATGCGGTCGTTTGTGTGCAGATGGCACGTGACGATGTGCGGCAGCAGTTTTCTGAGATAGTCGTCGCCATGCTCTGGTTCGTCGTAGCCGCAGTTGCGCCACGACGCGCGACACGCCTGTTCCGGCACGTTCGGCGCCTCGGAACGCGTGAGCTGCGCGTGACCGCTGTCCCAGCACACTCCCAGCCACGGACTTCTGAACGTGTCAACGACCCGAATCAGCCGATCGGCCGTGTTGACCGCATCCCAGATGTTCTCGATGCAGATGACGACCCCGGCCTCCTCGGCCGCCGGAAGCAGCGCCTCCGTCGAACGCAGGATGTTCGCGAAAAGCGCCTCCGTGTCGTTTGAGAAGCTGGTCGGGCGGCCCACATGGATGGTGATCGACTTCACGCCGAATTCGGCGCAGATCGCAATGCATCGCCTGTGCATGGAGAGCATCTGCGGCACCGCCTCCGGCACCGGACAGGCAAGGTCGGAGAGCGGCCCGAATGGCGAATGCGCGTCGATGAAGCGAAGTCCGGCGTCGGCCACCATCCTGCGCCAGTTGACGATCGCAGCCGGGGAGGAAAGCGTTTCGGACAGGATTCCGTCGGTAAGGACCACGCCTTCGGCGCCGGCCTGCGCGAAGTCGTTCAGCGCCGAGCCGCGCAGGCGATCGGGAAGCTGGGAGAAGGGCCAGAAAAATGTGAAGGGCAGGACTTTTCTCATTTCGTCATTTCAAGGACGCCGAAGGCTCGTTCGTCCAGATGGGGCTTGGCGGGGTTGCCCTGCCAATAGAGGGTGTGGTCGCGCTCGCCGCCGCCGTCGTCATCCTGAACGGAGATGGTGAAGCCGACGCGCGCGGGGGCCGTGTCGTGTCCCATGGAGCGCCACGGGATGTAGATGCGCCCCGCGTAGCCGAAGCCGGGAAGCGGGAACGCCTCGCCCGTCCACCAGTTGACGTCCGGGAGATCGCCCCCGAAGGCCCGTGCGGGCGGGACGTAGCCATTCGGGGCGGCGGAGGAGTTGCTCTGCGCCGCGCCGTTGGCCACCAGAACGAATTCGCCACCGTGCCAGAGGTGCCTGCCGCCGTCGGCGCGGCTGTCGGGCAGGCGCGCCATTTCGCCGTCGAGAAACACCTCGATGCAATCGTCCAGCCACGAGCGACAGTCGATGGCCCCGGCGGGGCAGGTGTCGGTCGAAACGTCGTCGTCGCGCACGATGGTCTCCACGAGAAGCCCGCCGTCGTCGTGGAGGCAGCGGAAGCGGTAGGAGAGGTCGTCGTCGCCGCACGGGGCGGCGCACACATCGTCGCACACCCCGTTCGTGACGGAGACGAAGACCCAACTCGCGGCTTCCGCCTCGGGCTCAGGGCAGACAGGCGCGGGAAGCGCGGGCGGAGCGCCGAAGCGCGCGGGCGCGGAATCGATGCGCGGGACGCGCAGCACGGGGCCGGCGGGCGGATAGCCGACGCCGTGGATTGTTCCGCGAAGATAGTCGCGGAAGGCGTCTGCAGGGTCGTTGAGGTTGCTCTCGTAGAGGCGCGGGTCGGCGATGAAGCCCCTGCCGCCGGGGGCTTCGCACTGAAGCGCCGTGTTCACGGCCTTCCCGTCCTTGAAGCCGAACCACATTCCCGTCACCATCGCCTCGAAGGCGCCGTCGCAGCGAATGGCGGTGTGGCGGCGGCCCGGCGAGGATGCGTACCAGAAGTTGACGCAGCCGTCGAGGACGCAGCGGTCGGAACCCTTGCGGAAGCGCCATCCGGTGGAGAAGTGGTCGGAATAGCAGCGGACAAACGAGGTGTCGGAGGCGCCCACGTCGAAGCCGATGCCGGCGTCGTATTGGTCGGAGGGATTCGTCCAGAGCGGGTGGACGTTGGTGAGGAGGTTGCCGCCGGCGCGCACGCGGACGCCGATTTGGCAGTCGGCGATGCGCATGTTGGTGAGCGTGTTGTCGTAGGCGTGGAGGATGACGCCGACGGAGCCGGGCCGGCGGTTGCCGGTGATGTTCACGTCGCGAATGTCGCAGTCGGACGAGCCGTTGTTCGCGCCGTGCAGAATCTTCAGGCCATACCAGACGTTCTTCATCGAGACGTTCTGGACGCGGGTCTCGCGCCCGGACTCGATGCAGACCCCGGCCGCGCGGCCGGAGCCGTCGAGGACGCCGCCGCAGAGTCCATAGACGCTTCCGGGCGTCCGTATGTCGTTGGCCGGATGGACGCCGCCGAGGCGCACGAGCGGCTGGCGCTCCGGAAAGTCCGGAGCGGCCCTGAGGACGGCGAAGTTGGAAAGGGCGAGCGAGACGGCGAGCTCCGGCTTCGCCGGCGTGGAGACCGGATGCGAAAGCAGGTAGATGCCGTCGGGGATGGAAATCGAGACGTTGGGGCTTGCGTCAATGAGCGCCTGGAGCGCGTCGGCGCAGTCCTCGCCGGGTGCGGGGGCGAAGACGATGTCGCCGCGACAAGGCGAGACGCCGCCGGCAAGCGCGGCCGCCAGCATCGCGGCGAAACATGTGGCGTGGAATTTCATGGCCGGGCGTGATCGAAGCTTCCCCTACCGCACCACCATCACGAAGGGCAGGACCATCGGGCGTTCCTCGCCGCCGCCGGAGATCATGTATTTGCCGCCGTTGCGGAAGTATCGCTCGGACACGCGGTCCCAGAGCGCCGCGCCACCGGTGACGGGGTCGCGCACGGGGATGAGGTCTCGCGCCAGGGCGTAGGTGCCGTCCTGCCGCCTGACGGAGAGGCGGAGCGCCCGGCACCGCGCGTGGACGGGGAAGCGCGGAAGCCCCTCCGCGTCGGCCATGAAGAGGTAGAGAGGAAGTCCGGTTGAAACGGGACCCGCGATGGACGCCGCGCGGCTACGCAGGTTGTGCGCTTGTGTAGGGGGGAGGGCATCCATAGTATGCTTCCTAGTTGTTATCAGTTGGATGGTCAAGCATGAAAGCGGCCACGCCGCGCTTGCGCACGTCGCTTTCCGGGATGCCGAGCTCGCGCGACAGGATGGCCAGGACCTGCGGGCCGCAGAAGCCCGACTGGCACCGCCCCATGCCGGCGCGGACGCGGCGCTTCACGGCGTCGAGCGTCCGCGCGCCGACCGGACGGCGGATCGCCTGGACGATCTCGGCCTCCGTCACCTGCTCGCAGCGGCAGACGATCTTTCCGTAGAGCGGATCCCGCGCGATGAGGGCGTCCTTCTCCGCGTCGGACTTGCCGGCGAACTTGACGATGCCCCGCCGCGTGCGAACCCAGCCGACCTTGCGCTCCAGCGCGAGGCCCGCGCCCCGCATCTCGTGGACAACGTACTTGCCGAGCGCCAGGCTGGCGGTGAGTCCGGTCGAGCGGATGCCGGAAATTCCGACGTAGCCCCGCGCCTTCTCGGAGACGAGGATGTGGTAGCCCTCCGGGACGCGCGCCGGGCGGGCTCCGACGAACTGCGTGATGGTGTCGGCGAAGCACAGCCCCGGCACCATCTCCAGCGCCTTCGTCCGCACTTCCTCCAGCCCCGCGCGAGTCGTCTTGCGGTCGGTCTTGTCCTCCACGTCGTCGGCCGTCGGGCCGACGAGCACGTTGTCGTCGGTCGTCGGAATGACGAGGACGCCGCGCGTCTTGGGGGTCGGGACGGACGAGATGATGTGCTTCACCTTCACGGGCGTGTCGTGGCCGAGGACGTAGAACTCGCCCTTGCGCGGATGGACGGCGAAGTCGCACTCGCCGACCATCTTCGCGATGTCGTCGCAGTGCAGTCCGGCGGCGTTGACCACCCACGTGGCTTCGATTTCGCCCTTCGTCGTGATGACGCGCCGGACGCGGCCGTCTCGCGTTTCGATGCCGGTCACCTCGCAGTCGAGCAGGAACTCGACGCCGTTCTCGGCGGCGTTCTCCGCCTCCGCGACGACCATGAGGAACTGATTGATCTGCGAGTCGCGCGGGCTGTAGATTCCTCCCCTGATCGCTGGATTGAGCGTCGGCTCCATCTCCAGGATTTCCTCACGGGGCATGAATTCGTAGTCCCACACGCCGTTCTGCCAGGCCTTGTCGAGAAGCTTCGGCACCTGCTCCATCTGGTCGTCCGTCAGCACGGGCGCGATGCTGCCGCAGTGGATGATCGGGATGTCGAGGTCGCGGCACAGGACATCGACCATCGTGTGCGCGATCGTCCGGATCTTGCACTCCAGCGTCCCGACCGGCATCGTCGCGCTCGTGGACGTGAGGCCGCTGCACGACTTCGAGGCGTCGCCGCCCACGTCGTCGTTCCTGTCGCATACGAGGACCCTGCCCCTGAACTTCGAAAACTCGCGCGCAATCGCCACGCCCACGGCCCCCGCGCCAATGATGAGAACGTCCGTCTTGACCATTCCAGTTGAAAAGTTGAAGAGTTGAAAAGTTGAAAAGCGATTCCGGAGTTCAGAGCGTCATGGATGCGACGAGGTCCGCGCCAGTTCCGAGGAAGTCGCGTCTGATGACATCTCCGACATTGACATGGCCCTCGACGCGAATGCCATGCGCTGCCTCGGCGCATGGGATCAGCATGTCCTTCGCCACCGGGGCGCTCGTCCTCACCGGCAGCATGCGACGCCCCGGCGCGTCGATGCGCACGGAGGACGTGAACACGCGCTTCGGCGCCAGACACTCGTCCTTGGCGTAGCGTTCGCCGCGCGGGCACGAATGGCCCTTCACCGCGATGTCCGCGGCGCTCGTGTATTCGGCCTCGATCTCGCATCCCCGCGGACAGACCGTGCAGGTGATTGTCTTCTTCATGCCAGAACCTCCCCATGCTCGCAGCGCACCTCGACCGGGCCGTCCAGCGCCGCCACGGCGTCCTTCGGAATCACCAGTTGCTCCATCGTCCCCGGACTCGTCCGGGGACTCTTCCTCGTTGCGAGAACCTTGCCGCCCGACGTGCAGAGAAACTCCGTCCGGCGGCCCGGGAGGGTTGTCCGGAAGAAGAGCGTCACGTCCTCGCCGCCGTCGGCGACGACGCTCTGCGGGCAGACGTAGCGGACGCCCGGTCCCGCCACCGTCGGGAAGGCGGGAGCCGACGGCAGCGCGCCAGCCGCGTAGAGGGCCGCGTTGCGCCCAGCCTCGGCGCTTTCGACGCTCACGTGGTCCACGAGGTCGTTCACGTGCAGGACGTTCCCGCACGCGAAGACCGCGGGATTGGAGGTCTGCTTGAACTGGTTCACGACCGGGCCGCGCGTGACGGGCGAAAGCGCGATGCCGCCGGTGCGGCTCAGCTCGTTTTCGGGAATCAGCCCGACGGAGAGCAGCAGCGTGTCGCAGGCGATTTTCTCCTCCTTGCCGGGAATCGGCCGGCGCTTCTCGTCAACCGGGGCGATGGTGACGGACGTCAGACGGTCGACGCCGTCGATGTCCACGACCGTGTGCGAGAGGAGGAGCGGGATGCCGAAGTCGTCGAGGCACTGCGCCTTGTTGCGCGCGAGACCCGCGAGGAAGGGCAGCAGTTCGACCACCGCCTTCACATGGGCGCCCTCAAGCGTGAGGCGGCGCGCCATGATCATGCCGATGTCCCCGCTGCCGAGGATCACGACCTCCCTGCCGACCTTGTCGCCGAAGAGGTTGATCAGCTTCTGCGCGGTCCCCGCCGTGTAGATGCCGGACGGGCGGGCGCCGGGAATGACGAGGTTCGCGCGCGTCCGCTCGCGGCATCCCATCGCGAGGACGAGCGCTCCGAAACGCAGATTCACGATGCCCGAAGGGGAGGCGCAGACTAGCTCGCGGTCGCGCAACTCCAGCGCCGTCGTTCCGGTTAGCAGCTCCGCGCCGGCCGCGGCAGCGCGTTCGATGTAGCGCTCGGCGTATTCGGGGCCGGTCAGTTCCTCGCCGAAAACCTTGAGTCCGAATCCGGGGTGGATGCACTGCCGCAAAATGCCGCCCGCCGCGGCGTCCCGCTCGACGATCAAAACATTTCCGGCGCCGGCGGACTTGGCCGCCTCGGCCGCCGACAGCCCGGCTGGCCCTGCGCCGACGACGACAACATCGCATGTCTTCGTTTTCATGCCAAGCATTCTAGAGGAGGCCCGTTGAGGCGTCAATATCAGAAATCAATCAATTATATCAGATTTGCACCACGGGACGGGAGCGGTGTCACCCGCCACCCTCATTTGTCACCGCCGCCCTGAACCGGGCCGGCGAGAGACCGGAGTCGGCGCGCAGAGCGGAGCCGAGGTGCGAGGCGGAGGAGAAGCCCGCCATGCGGGCGACGTAGTCAACCTTGTTCGCGGGGTCGGCGAGCAGGCGCTTGGCGAGCGTGAGGCGCTGGCGGTGCAGTTCGGCGGAGGCGGTGCGCCCGAGTTCGGCGAAGACGCGACGGCCGAGCGTGTTGCGCGACACGCCGAGCGCGCGCGCGACGCCCTCCACGCTCGCGCCGGAGTTCAGCCCGGAAGAGAAGAGGTCGATGGCCGCCCGGACAAGCGGGTCGCTCGCGGCGGTGGCGTCGGTCGATGTTCGCGCCACGACACCGCGCGGCGGCAACTCCACGGGCGAGGACGGCGGAGTGTCTCCTTCCATGAGACGCTGAAGGAGCGCCGCCGCCTCGTAGGCGCCGCGCTCCGTGGCGGTGTCGATCGCCGAAATGGGCACCGGCTGGCTCTCAAGCATCACCGGATCGTCGCTGCCGGCGACGATGGCCAACTCCTCCGGAACGGCGATGCCCGCGCGCAACGCCGCCTGCAGGAGAATCACCGACTCCGACTGCGCGTAGGTCAGAACGCCGAACGGGCGGCTGGCGGCGGCGAACTTCTCCGAAAGCCAGCGCGAAACGGCGTCCCAGTCGTCCCATCGGGTGCGCGGACGCTCCTCGGCGAAGCACCATTTCGAAACGGAGGGCGAGACGCCCGCGACCCCCGCGCCGCCGGACGAGAAGCCGCGCCAGAGGCGTTCGCGGACATTGCCCCAATCCAGCGAAAAGAACACCAGCGAACGGATGTTGCGCTCGGCGAAATGATCGGCGGCAAGGCGGCCGGCGGCCACATGGTCCGCCATCACGCGAGAGCACGGAAAATCCGGCACGTCGCACGTGAGATCGACGATGGAAACGCCCTTCCCGGCAAGGCGGCGCAGGAATGCGAGAGTGCGCGGATCGTCGCGGATCGTGGCCACGACGCCGTCTCCGTCCCAGTCGAATGGATGGGCATAGAGCCTGTCCTGAAACATCAGGTGCCATCCCTTCTCGCTTGCGAAGCGTGACACGCCAGCCATGCGACTGGCGAGCGGGGAGGACAGCATCACGAGAACGCTCTTGCTGGCGCCACGCATCCCATCGTCGCCCATCCGTCCGCTTCCCGCATTTCCAGGGGAAACAATGGCTTGCGACGGGAAGGCCCCTCCCTCGCTCCCCATCCGGCCGGACTGGGGGAAGACGCGCTTTTTCCGTGTCGTGGCCATGTCGGAAAGGCAAGATGCGCCCTCGCCGCTACAAACCGATCACGTGAACTGTCTTGCCGTCGAATGTTTCGTCGCGGGCGTAGATCTTCTCGTCCCAGGACTTCGCGGAATCGACGTCGAAGACCGCCATCCACCCCGAAGAATTGTTCACAAATGACAATTGAGACAAATGTTCACAAATGGAAAATGACAAATTCACCTTCTATCCTGTTCGTTAAGATTTCGCCGGGCCGTTGTCACGCTTGCGTAGAAAATCTTTATCAATTCTTCGGTTTCCTGCAATACGCGCGACACGAGATTTTGATCGGCATAATTCCTCATCGCGATGATACGAAGCCACATCCTGGTTTCAATGAGTTCCTTGAGCGCAATATTGGTCTTGTGCGCGAAATCTTTGCGCGATTCCGGAACGCATGCCTCGGCATAATTGGCTGCAACCGACGTGGCTGCTCGAAACAATTGGTCCTGAAGATGCGCTTTCCCGATTTTCGAAACCATGGATTCGCAAACATCTATGGCCGCAGCTGCAAAGGCCGCTACACGAAATTCAATTTCGGAAGACGTTGGCATGGCAAATTTCGTTTTGTTATTTGTGAACAATTGTTTCAATTGAAAATTGTGAACATTCTATCGACCACTTCGTCTTTCCCATGAGGCTGCATATATCGGGTTTGAAAAAAACCATTTTGTGCCGTCTTTGCAAAACAAGCCAAGAGCCTTGAAGAAATTAAATGCTTCAACGTCGTTTTCGGAATTCAGCGCTTTTCCGCTGATGGCATCACGAAAGAAAGGCTCAATCCGTGGATGCTTCATCATGTCAAAAAGATAAAAGAGATGGATGGGATCACGGCGTATGATCGTCTCCTTGGCCGTGGCGATGTCCTCGGCGGTGATCGGCGCGGAATAGTCGCCGTTGTGGATTTTTTCCACGCATTCGCGGGCCAGGGCGTTCACGAGCCACGGCTGGCCCTGCGTGTATTCCCAGACCAAGTCCAGAGCCCCGGGCTCGAAGACCTGTCCTGTGGCGGCAGTGTGCTGGGCGTAGAGCCGTTCAACCTCTTCTTTCGTAAAGTTTCGGAGGGTGAAGTCTTCGGCAATGACGTTGAACGGGCTTTTGCTGCCGAGCGTGTCGGAGTGCGGCCGCACCTTGGCCTTCATGTCGCGGATGTCCATCATGCCGCAGATGGCGACCGATGCGGGGAACGGGATTTTTTCGCGCGTGATGTAGCCGTTGCGCAGTTCTCGCAGGAACGTGACTGCCGTGCCCTCCGTGAGACCATCGACTTCGTCGAAAAAGACGACCAGCGGTTTGCCGGCCTTCGTCGCCAGCATCGTAAGGAAGGCCTTGACTCCCAGATCTGGCGGCTGCGGCAGAAGCTGCGGAATGGGCGCATTGGGATCGCGCACGAGTTCTCCAAACAGAGGATCGAAAAGAAGGTCCGACCTCATGCCTTCCACGATCTTCGCAATGCCGTCGTGCGGGTCGGGATAGGCCATGACGCTTTCGACGGTGAAGTAGAGCGCGACGCGCTCGCCGGAGGCGTTGATGTCGCGCACGAGACCCTGCATGAGCGTGGTCTTGCCTGACTGCCTCGCGGCGTGGATTGCGAAATACTGCTTATGCCTGATCAGACGCATCACATCGGGCAGACGCTCCGTCGCGGGGAGCATGTAATGATCCGCCGGGTTGCAGGGGCCGGCGACGTTGAAGAATTTTTCCATGACGCGCTCCGTGTCGTTCACGGCTTCAATTCTACCATACTACTTGGCGAAAGCCAAGCGCGAAGCGCCAGTTGAAAGGTTGAAAAGCTGAAAGGTTGAAAGAAAAGGGACGGGCGGGACAAGCGGGACAGGCGCGACGGGCGGAAAAGGCGCCGGTCGCGCCGGTCGCGCCAGTCCCGCAAGTCATAGCATGGGCGTCGGCGCGGCCGGAGGCCGCACCACCCATTTCCGCGGGCAGGATGCCCGCGCTCCCAGGGATGCCCGCGCTCCCAGGGATGCCCGCGCCGGAAGCGGCGATGGCGTAAACCGCCGCGCCTAGTGCAGTCGCCACGCAATCGTGCCGGCGGACGTGCCGAGCATCCGCGCCTCTTCGCGGAACAACCTCCGGCCGAAAAACACGGTTTTTTCGGCGTAGTCGCCGATACAGTCCGCAATCTCGGCGAACGTCCGATTCATCAACTGCAGGCAAAGGCGACGTAGCGTGAGCCGAGAGTTCGACAGAACACGCCGGAATTCAGTTTGACTTGCCTAATTCCGGGGCGGAAGTCTATGATTCGCCTTGTGCCGCGCGCCGCCCGTACCGGGCTCGCCGCCCAAGCGCCGGCGGCACGGACAACAAACAGAGGATACAAAAATGCCCCGCACCATCAACGCCGACACCTGCGTCGGCTGCTGCGCCTGCAAAGACACCTGCCCCGTCGAAGCCATTTCCCAGGATGGCGACAAGTGCAAGGTTGACGCGTCTCTTTGCGTCGATTGCGGCGCCTGCGAAGGCGCCTGCCCGACCGGAGCCATCTCGGCCCAGTAGCGCAAGCGCCTTTTCCGGTTCCGTCCGGAAAGCGGAAAGCGCCCCGATTCCTGCCGGAATCCGGGCGTTTTCCGTTTTTGGGCGGGCGCGACCAGAAACTGTCC
>DJYI01000022.1:54905-71944 GCA_002448475.1 Verrucomicrobia bacterium UBA6982 | reverse complement strand
TGGGATCGATCCCTCGATCGGCCCTGCCGATCTCGTCGAGCCGCTGCTTGACATCACGTTCGATACGAACGGCAAGCCCTGCGTGAAGCTTCCGCCCCAGGCGAACACCGAGGGCGTGGCGGTGACAGTGCTTGCCAGCGAAGACCTTGTGGATTGGACGCATGCCGTCGAGGTCCCGTTCGACGCCGTCACCGGGCTCTACGATCCCGGCATCGACCCCGTACCGCCGAAGATGTTTTTCATGTACCGCATTCTGATCGACGGCAACTGACGCGGCAGCGGAGTGCCGGACCGCCGCTGTCTTTGCCGAGTCCGTCTCCGCCCGTTGCTTCGTCCTCATCCTCCCGCTTCTTCCGCCTCAAGGCGGCGGAGCGGTAGCACACGGAATATTCATGGCCGTCCATCAGGGTTATTTCGCGGCGAGTTTGAGCCCTACTATTCCCGCGACGATGAGCGCGGCGGATGCAATGCGCAAGGCTGAGGCGGATTCGCCGAATGCGATGATGCCGACCGCCACGCCGCCGATAGCGCCGATGCCCGTCCAGACGGCGTAGGCCGTTCCCATCGGAATTGTTTTCATGGCGACAGCTAGAAGCCACACGCTCAACGCCATGCCCACGGCACACACGACATCCGCGAGCGGATTTCTGAAACCATTTGACATCTTGAGCGCCGTCGCCCAGACGACTTCAAACAAGCCCGCGACGATCAGTATAAGCCAGTTCATGTCAAAATACACACTCCTCACCGTCGTCCGGCATCAGGACGCGCCCGGCAAGGCCGCGCCGTTCAAGCGCGGCGCGGAGGGTCTTGCGCGTGAGCGAAGCGTGGGCGACCGTGTCCATGTGGCTGGCGATGACCGTGGCATCGGGCGCGGCGCGGCAGACGCTTTCGACATCCGCATCGTCCATGATGAGGCGTCCGTTCGTCTTGAGCTGCGCGGCGCAGGCGTTCAGGACTACGACATCGGGCTTGAGCGCGGCCATTGCCTCCGCCACCTCGTCGCACCAGATCGTGTCGCCGAGGATCCAGAGCGACTTCTTTTCGGCGGGCGATGTGAAGAAGACGCCGGAGGCCGGGCCGCACGGCGTTTTCGTCCCGTGCCTGGCGAAGGTGCGCTTGAGCGTCACGCCGCGGAAGGCAACGCCATCGTCCGTGAACGTCTGGACATCTTTGAACCCGGAGCGCTTCATGACGGCGACTTCATTGTCGTTCTGCACAAAGAGCGGGACCGCCTTGTCGAGCTTCGCGCCGGCAGTGCCGTCCGCCGCCATGTCGAAGTGGTCGGGGTGAAGGTGCGTGAGGACGTAGGCATCGACGCCGGACAGCACATCGGCGAGAGAAATCGGCAGTTCGCACATCGGCATCACGATGTCGAGCTGTGCTGAATCGACAACCTCCGAGGCAAACGGCGACTGGCCGAACGTGAACCCTTCGGCCATGCTGATAAGCCAAGGGTCAGTTAGAAATTCGACGCCGCCGAAGTTGATGCGAAGCGTCGCGTTGCGTATCTGCATGATCTTCATTTTGATTTCCTCTCCGACATCCTGCGCCGGGTATTCAGCGGCGGCGAGATGGATTCCTGCGATTCAGGCGGATAGAATTACCTTTCAACAGGCTCGTAGTCAATCTTCGACTCCTCGTCGGTCGTTTCGAGTTTCATGATGACGGGGCGGAGTCCGTCGTTGCAGCTCACAATGGCGACGCCGGGCTTCTTGATCCAGTCGCCGTAGTAGATTGAATTCCTTTCACTCAATGGCAGCGGCCGTGGACGCGGCGCGGACAGTCCGGTTTTGCCTCCGCTCCCGTGCCGAGGCAGCGGTAGCAGATTTCGTTTTCGAGAGGAGCGCCGGCAAAGTAGTCGTCAAGGTTCTTGAGCGTCGTCTCGGCGATGTTGGCGAGCGCCTCGTGCGTGAGGAAGGCCTGGTGCGAGGTGACGATCACGTTCGGCATCGAGACGAGCAGCGAGAGCGTCTTGTTCTGGCGCGTCACGTCCGAACGGTCCTCGTAGAACCATTCGCTCTCCTCCTCGTAGACGTCGAGGCCCGCGCCGCCGACCGTGCCGTCGCGCAGCGCGGCCAGGAGCGCCTCGCTGTCGACGAGCCCGCCGCGCGAGGTGTTGATGAGCGTGAAGCCGCGCTTCGCCTTCGCGAGCGCCGCCGCGTTGACGAGGTGCTTCGTCTCGGGCAGGAGCGGACAGTGCAGCGAGACGACGTCCGACCGAGCCAGCAGGTCGTCGAGCGGGACGTATTCGAGCCCCGTCGCCGGATTCGGGAAGGCGTCGTAGGCGAGGACCTTCATGCCGAACCCCTTGCAGATGTCGGCGAAGATGCGGCCGATCTTGCCCGTGCCGACGATGCCCGCCGTCTTGCCGTGCAGGTCGAATCCGGTCAGCCCGGCGAGCGAGAAGTTGAAGTCGCGCGTCCGCGCCGCCGCCTTGTGGATGTGGCGGTCGAGCGAAAGGAGCAGCGCGGCGGCGTGCTCCGCGACGGCATACGGCGAGTAGGCGGGGACGCGCACGACCGTGAGACCGGCATCGAACGCCGCCTTGAAGTCGACGTTGTTGTAGCCGGCGCAGCGCATGGCGAGAATCTTGATGCCGCGCGCGACGAGTCCCTCCACGACGGCGCGGTCGATCTCTGCGTTCACGAAGGCGCAGGCCGCGTCGCAACCGTCGGCGAGCGGCAGCGCCGCCGCCGTGAGCCGCGTCTCGAAATACTTGATCTCGTAGCGTCCGCCGTTGAGCCTGTCGAACGACTCGCGGTCGTAGGGCTTCGTGTCGAAAAATGCGATCTTTTTCATTGAATCATCTCCTTTGTGCATTCAGAATCCGTCCGTCGAGCGAGATTGCCACGATCTGCTTTCCTGTTTCGCGGAACGGCGCCGGATTCTAGCCGAAGGGGCGGAGAAAGTCTGTTGCAAAAACAGCGGAACGTAAAAAATGTCGGCCATGTCTTGCGCCCTTCGCACCGCACCGCGCTTTCCGCCGAGCTCGGCCGCCTGCGCCGCAAGGGCGTCCTCGACTTACGCACGAACCGCTTCCGCCTGCGTTGACGCGTCCGACGCGCCGACCCCGCCACGTTCCACCCTCGACCCGAGCGGCACCAACGCCGTCCCGGCCTCGTCCTCCTCCTCCCGCTTCTTCCGCCTCAGGACGGCGGAGCGGTAGGGACCTTTCGCGCGGAGCCGCGGATGCGGCGGAGATACTGAGCTGGTGTCATTTTCCCTCAAATCTGCGCCGCCGCATCGAGGAAGTTCACGGCGCGCGACGGCGAGGATGCGGGAAGGTTTCGCCCGGCATAGACGAGAACCGGATCGATGCAGTCGGGGAAGATTTTGCGGAACGCCGAGAGCCCCTCGGCAAGCGAATCGGACCATGTCTGCGACGATTTGATTTCGATTGGCTGCAGTCCCTCCGGGCGGTCGCGGACCAGATCGATTTCCAGCCCGTCGGACGTCCGGAAAAAGAAGAGGTCATCCGCATCGTCCCGGTTGAAGGATTCCTTGACAAAGTCGGAGACGACGAGGTTTTCGAAAAGGTGTCCTCGGAGGGGGTCCCGTGAGACCTGCTCCGGTGTTCTCAGACCGAGGAGGCGTGCCGCGAGACCCGTTTCGGAAAAGTAGATTTTCGGAGTCTTCACGAGCCGTTTCGGTATTTTTGCGAACCACGGCCGGAGCCGGAATACGATGAAAGACGCTTCCAGGACATCGAGCCATGCGGCGAGGGTCGTGTGGGAGACTCCGACTTCGCCGGACATGGACTCGAGGTTCAAAAGCTGTCCGACCCGCCCGGCCAGAAGCACGAGGAACCGATTGAACGCCGATGCATGGCGGATTTCCGCGAGAAGCCGGACGTCCCGTTCCAGATACGATTGCAGGTAGGCTCGATAGTAGACGTCCGGGGCCCGCCCGGAAGCGACGAGTTCGGGCATGCCTCCGCGAAGGATCAGCGCGTCTGCGGAGCGTTCGCGAGCGGAAAGGGCCTCCCGCTGCTCCTGCAGGGAGAGGGGAAGCAGACGGAGAAAGGCACTGCGACCGGCGAGTGACTGCGTCACGGTCTGGCGCAGCAGCGGCTGATGGGATCCGGTGAGTATGTATTGCCCCGGGACGCCGCGACGTTCATCGACGGCGACCTGAATGGCGGACGCGAGCTTCGGAACACGCTGGATTTCGTCAATCACGAGCGGAGCCGGATGGAGCTCGAAGAACCGGCGATAGTCGGTTTCGGCCAGTTCACGCGTTTCCGGGTCCTCCAGATTTGCGTATCCGTAGTCAGGAAAGCAAGCCCGTACAAGCGTCGTTTTTCCGGACTGCCGCGGACCGGTCAGGGTGACCACCGGAAATTCGCAGGCCCGTTTCCGCAGCGTTTTCGCCAATCGTCGTTCGATCATGGTGTCCTCCGTTCAATGGCGACGAGGATAAACGATGCCTTTGCAATTTGCAAGTAGAACTTTCAGATTTCCGGTACAGAAACTTCGCGAACTTCGCGAACTTCGCGTGAGGAAACAACTCCGCGAACTCCGCGGAAGAGTCAACGGCCGCCGTGGACGGCGGCCGTTGCAGTGGCGGCGCGCGAGGCGGCGGACATTCTGCGCAGAATTGCGCTGCGCAAAACTGCGCTGCGCAGAATTGCGCAATTTCGCTTGCCTTCCGTCCGCCTTCGTTGTAGACTTCCCGGCGAATTCACCGGAGATCCCCGTCCATGTCCATGAACCCGTTCCGATACGGCAGCGTCGTCGAAGGCGAGAACTTCTGCCCCCGCCCCGCGCTTGAGACCCAGATTCGTCAATACGCCGAATCGGGACAGAACCTCGTCGTCCAAGGCGCGAGGCGCATGGGAAAGACGTCCCTGCTCAAGCATGCGGTCGGCGGCATCCGCGGAATGCGGCTTGTCTACGTGGACCTTTACTTCATCAAGACGCCATCCGATTTCTGCGCCCGCGTCATGAAGGGCGTCTCCGCCGCCTCCGCCGATCTTCCGTTCCTCAGCCGGGCCCTCCAGCTCGCGTTTCGGCTGCGGCCCACGCTTTCGGTCAGCCCAGCCGACGGCACGCCGACGATCTCCGTCGACGCTCGGGCCGCCGCCGACCCGGACTCCGTCGGGGCGACGATGGAAGCGCTCTCCAAAATCGCCGAAGGAGGCCGAACCTGCATCGTCTTCGACGAATTCCAGGACATCCTCCATCTGAACGGCTCCGACCGCATTCTCGCCGAAATGAGAGGAACCATCCAGTTTCAGGGAACGGTTCCGTATTTTTTCACCGGAAGCTCCCGCAACGCGATGATGGACATCTTCGACGGCATGGACAGTCCGTTCTACAAGTCCGCGCTGCCGCTCGAAGTCGGGGAGATCGATCCGCCCTCGTTCACGCGGTTCCTGATCGCCCGGTTCCGCAAAGGAGACCGGCGGATTTCTGCGGAAACCGTCGCGAAAATCCTCGAGTTCGCGGATTCCGTCCCGGGGGACGCCCAGGAACTCTGCGAAGCCCTCTGGTCCACGACGGCGCCGGGGGCGCAAATCACGGAGGCTGACTTTCCCGCCGCGCTCGGCCTTGTCTTCTCCCGCGAAATCCGCGGTTACGAGGCCGTCCTGGAAAAGCTCACGCCTGCCCAAAGCACGGTGCTCCGATCTCTTGCGGCCAATGGGCGCGAGCGCCTCGCCTCCGCCGACTTCGCGGCGAGAACGGGGCTCGCCGCCAGTTCGGCCAAACGGGCCGTTGGCCGCCTTCTCGCCGATCGAATCGTATTCTCGCGCGCGGGCGAGTGCCGCTTTTCAAACCCATTCTTCCGGGAATGGCTCCTCCGCAACGCCTGATCCGCCACTCCGCACTCGGTCCATACACAACCCTTCAACCGACAAGGATCTATACATGACGAAAGAAATCGAGACGCTGCAACGGATGTTCGACGAAATCGCGCCGCGCGAGGGCGCGCCGCGTCCGCCGCGCTCGCCGCGCTCGAAGGCGGCCTCGAGGCCTTCGCGCTCGGCGACGCGGCGCGCGGGGCCATGGGCGCGGCGCAGAAGGTGAACTACAAGGGGCTCCTCCGGCTCAACAAGTTCGCCGAGGTGCGCTTCGCCGCGATGGAGCGGGAGCTCGCCGCCACGCAGGACCCCGCCCTTCGCGCGGAGAGGGAGCGGAAGCTCGCGGCCGCGAAGACGCTCCTGCGGCAGATCAACGCGCTGGACCGCACGGCCGGATACGCCGGCGGCGGGCGCGACCTCTACAAGATGGCCTCGCGCATCGCGGTCCTCACCTACCTTTTCGGCGGCACGCCGGCGTGGAACTGCAAGAGCGGGAAGGACCGGACGGGCCTCATGGACGTGGAATGCAAGTTCCTCGCGACGCTCGTCGCGCTGGGACGCCCGATCCCGGAGCCGGGGCGGGACCTCGATCCGGACGAGAAGCTGCTCTACCGCAACATCCTCCTCGGCTCGGGCAACCACGAGCTGCAGAAATACAACGCCGGCATCGCCGGATACATGCTCGAGAACGCCCCCGGGCTTCCCAAGCGCATCGGCGACAACCTCGCCTACCGGGTGTTCATCGGCGGCTCCCGCCTCGCCTCCAAGTGACCATTCGGGCGCGCTCTCCAAGCGCGCCGCTTTCGCTGGCTGGTAGCCCGCGCTCCCGGAAGTGGCGCGGCCAGAGGCCGCACCCCCCAGCCCGCGCACACCGCCTATACGGTCAAATTCTCCGTAGCTTCGCGCGTTTTTTATATCTTTTGCGGGCGCAATCGTGTATGATTGCGCAGGTATTACCGGTTTGCACATGAAAACACGCCACACCGCCCATGTCGGACATTTCTCGCGCCGCGCGCTCGCGCAGTGCGTGCTTGCGGCTCTTCTCCTTGCGCCCGCTCTCGCGCGGGCGGGATTCACCACCAGCCAGAAGCTCGGCTCGGGCGACGCCGGCAGGGAGCTCGCGAACAACACCGTGTACAAGGTGGAGTCCGACCTGACGCTGACGGGCTCCGGCACGGGGCCGGGCTTGAGGGTCGCAAGCGGCGCCACGACGGTTCTCTACATCAAAAAAGGCGTGACGCTGACGGTCGCCGGCGGTAACTCGAACGGGACGAACGCGGGCGACGCGGGCATTCGCGTGCTGTCCGGCACGACGCTTGTCGTCACGGGCGGCGGCAAACTCGTCGCGACGGGCGGCAACGCGGCCAACGGCGCAGACGGCGGCAGCTGGCGTTGCAATGCCGACTGGGGCGGCAGCGCGGATGCGGGCAGCAGCCACGTGGACTCTACCGGAGGCGGCAATGGCGGCAACGGCGGCGCGGGTGCGTCGGCGGCCATCGGCGGCTACGGTGGCAGCGGCGGTTCGGGCGGCGCAGGCGGAAACGGGTTTCGCGTGAAAACCACATCGGACTCGGACGTCGTCTCATGGGACGGCAACGGCGGATCGAGCGGCTCGAATGGCAGCGACGGCCAGACGATGGGAACTCTATACGTTCTCGGGAACTTGACTCTGACGGCGAATGGCGGTTCGGCGGGTTCCGGCGGCGGCGGCGGCTCGTCCGACGGGGGCGATCTCCAGACGCATTCCGCGATTCAGTACACGGCGGGCGGCGGCGGCGCGGGCGCGGGCGGCGGCGGCGGCGGTGCGCCCGCGTATGCCATCGGCGGCGGCGGCGGCGGCGGTGGCGGCGGTGGCGGCGGCGGCGGCGGCGGCACCGACTATACGCTTACAATCTACGATTTGAACAAGCCCAACGGCGGCACGGGTTCGGGCGGCAGCGGCGGCAACGACAACGGCGGCGGCGGCACCGTCTCCAGCCGCAGCACGGCGTGGTCCGGCCGCGGCCAGCGCGGCGGCTTCGGCGGCGGCGGCGGCGGCGGCGGCGCGACCGGCGGCAATGGAACCATCTACAAGGATTCCTCGTCCACCATTTCCGGCACGTACGCCTCCTCGACATCCGCCACCACCCACTCCGCGATCGAATACTCGCTCACGTTCTCCGACGGCCAGCGCGTGAGCGAATCGACGACGGCGCGCCTCGGCTACGCGTATCCGACCGCGCCGATTCCGCCGTCGCGCCCGGGCTGGACCTTCAACGGCTGGTTCACGGAGAAGAACGGCGGCGGCACGAAATACTACAACGCCGACGGCACCGCGACGGCCGTGGAATGGGCGACGTGCAGCGACGTCACGCTCTACGCCTCGTGGACTCTGACGGACGAGTCGGCTGCAAGCAGCATCTCCGTCAACGGCACGGCGCTTGTCGGCGGCGTCTCGAAGTCCGGATACGGCTGGGACTACAACGGCGCGGACGGGCGCCTTACGCTCACCACCTCGACGGGCTCCTACGTGATCACGGGCAAAGACGAAACGGGCGAGTTCAGCATCTATGCCGCCGCCAACCTCTGCACGGTCGTGATGAGCAATCTGACGATGAACGCGTCGAGCGCAATCGCGCGGCCGCCGTTCGAGAGCGTTTCCGGCAGGATCGCGGCGCTGCAGTTCAAGGGAACGAACAAACTAACGGGCTGCTCCGAGTTTCCGGCGGTTTATGTCGCCGAGGGCAGCTCCGTCACGATCGGTGGCACCGGCAAGGTGGAGGCATTCGGCGGGGCGAACGCTCCCGCCATCGGCGGCAGGACGGGCGAGACGAGGGGGACCGCGAAGCTGACCATCCAGGGCGGCGAGATCAATGCGTGGGGCGGCGAGAACGGCTCCGGCATCGGCGCGGCGAAGAGCGCGGGCTTCGGGATTACGACGATCTCCGGCGGCACGATCACGGCGACAGGCAAGGAAGGCGCTGCAGGCATCGGTGGCTCGCAAGGCGCGGGAATGGGAACCTACATCATCTCCGGCGGCGCAGTGACGGCCAAGGGCGGCACGGGCGGCCCCGGAATCGGCAGCGGCAGGAACGCCATTGGCGGCACCGTCAAGATAACCGACGGCAGCGTGACGGCCACGAGCGGCTACTATGCCGCCGGCGTCGGCTGCGGACAATACGGCTCGTCGTTCAATGTCGAGATTTCCGGCGGCGAGATCATGGCTACGGGCGACTCCGGCAGATACAGCGGCGCAGGCATCGGCGGCTCGGCGGCCACGACAAATCTGACGATTTCCGTTTCGGGCGGAACGATTACGGCGAGGGGCGGCAAGGGTGGCGCGGGCATCGGCGGCGGCCATAAGTCCAAGGACGTGTCCATCTCTGTCACCGGCGGAAACATCACCGCCGTTGGCGGGAACTACGGCGCTGGCATCGGTGCCGGCGACGGCGACATTGGCGACAGCCAGAATGTCACGATTTCCATTTCGGGAGGACTCATCGAGGCTGACGGCGGAATTAACGCCGCCGGCATAGGCTCCGGGGACTATGCCAGTTGCGGCGCAATCACGATTTCCGGAGGAACCGTCAACGTCACGGCCGACACCGGAGCAAAGAAAATCGGCAATGGGCGCGATGGCTACGGCAAGGCCTCGTCCGTCACCATCACCGGCGGCGCGGTCTATCCCGCGCTTGCCCAGGTCTCCCCCGCGCCGACCAACAGCGTCTCCAAGGCCGTCTTCCCCGTAGATTTCGAGATCGGCGAGGCGACGAACAAGGTGACGTCGCTTACGCTTTCCGGCGCGCTTTCCGGATACTCCTACGGCGTGAACGACGCCTATACCGACGCAAACGGCAACCTTCGCGTGTGGCTGCCCGCGACGGCCGGCGCAGCGTTCGTGGCGAAGGTCGTGATGGCGAGCGGAAACACCTACTACTTCTCGTTTGGCATCGACGACAAGGGCAATGTCTCGGTCCACGGATATCTTGTCGTAAACGATGGAGTCGTCGCGAGCAATGTGGACAACTCCGGCAGCGGATGGTCGTTCGCGAAAGATACCGGCATCGTGACGATTTCCGCCGACGCCGTCGTGCAGGGTTTCTCCACGAACGGCGAATACCGCATCGTCGTTCCGTCGACTTCGGGCGCGTCGTCCCTGACGTTCAGGAACCTGACGCTTGTCGGGCCGTTGAACAAGCAGGACGCCCCGGCGCTCAAAGTGTCGCGCGACATCACGCTGACGCTCTCCGGCGAAAACGTCATGAGCGGGAGAGGCAAGTATTCCGCCGGCATCGAAGTGGCCTCGACGGCGACGCTCACGGTCAAGGGCGACGGCTCGCTCTCCGCGACCGGCGGACAGTACGCGGCGGGCATCGGCTCGGCGGGCGGCGTCGCATCTCCCGGCAAGATCAAGATCGAGAGCGGCGCCATCGTCGCGCAGGGCGGCGAGAAGGCGGCGGGCATCGGCGGCGGCGTCTCGTCCGTGCCCGTCGCGGACGGCATCGTGATTTCGGGCGGCCACGTCACCGCCACGGGCGGCGCGAGCGCCGCGGGCATCGGCTCCGGCTACGCCACCGCGGCGCTTCCGGACGGCGCCGTGCGGATTTCCGGCGGCACCGTCCTCGCGACGAAGGGCGCGAGCGGCTCCTCCGACCTCATCCGCAGCGGCAACGCGATCTCCGTCGCCGGCGCCGTGCAGTCGTTCCGGATCACCGGCGGCAGCGTCCACGGCGCGAACCTCTCCGCCTCGCCGGTGCCCGTCGACGCCGCCGGCGCGCAGCTGCGCTACTGGCTCTTCGAGGGCCTCGAGCCCGGCGCGACGCCGGTCTTCGGGGAGGGTCTCCCCGCCGGCTACGGCCTGGGCGGCGTCGTCGCGGACGCCACGGGCTCGGTCTGCCTGTGGCTCCCGAGCACGAACGCGACGCGCAGCGTGATCCTGGGCGGCAAATACTTCTCCGGCGGCGGCGCCACGAACAACGTCTTCTCGATCGAGTCCGGCTCCGACGAGCCGCCCGACTCCATCCGCGAGAACGGCCGGACGAAGTGGCGCGTCACGGTCCCCGCGCTGTTGGTTGGCGAGGAGACGGCGATCCTCGGCCTCGAGGCCGCCGGCGTGTCGTCCGCCATCCCGGGCCCCGACGGCCGGGCGTTCCTCTACCTGCCGGGCGGCGACTACGCCTTCTCCGCCGGCGGGTTCGACTACGCCGCGGCCGTCGCCGGCGCGGCCGCCGAGGCGGAGCTGCTGCGCGTCGGCGTGACCGTGAACGGCGTCGACGCCGCCACGCTCGGCGGCGAGGGCTGGGCGTTCCTGCCCGGCGAACACGTCCTCGCGCTCACCAACGCCGGCCCGTTCGCGATCTCCGGCGCGGCGACGAACGTCGGAATCCGCGCGGAGGCCGACTGCGCCGCGACGCTCGGCGGCCTCGCGCTCACCAACGGCGCCGCGCGCCTCGTGCCGTTCGAATGCGGCGGGCGCGCCGTCGCGCTGTCCCTCGCCGGCACGAACGTCCTCGTCTGCGCCGTCGACGGCCTGCCCGGCATCCGCGCGGCGGGCGCGTCGGCGCTCGTCCTCTCCGGGGCCGCCGAAGGGGCGTCGCTCGGCGTCCTCGGCGGCCGATACGCGGCCGCCATCGGCGGCGGCGCCGGGGAGGCGGCCGGAGCCGTCGCGATCGAGGGCGGCGCCGTGACCGCGCAGGGCGGCTACTACGGCGCGGGCATCGGCGGCGGCAACGAGGCCTCCGGCGGCACGATTGCGATCCGGGGCGGCACGGTCGCGGCGACCGGCGGCCAGAACGGCGCGGGCATCGGCGGCGGCCGGACCTACGACACGCCCGGCGGGGCGGACGGCGGCGACGTCACGATCGAGGGCGGCACCGTGACGGCGACCGCCGGCTTCGCGTCGGCCGGCATCGGCGGCGGCCTCGGCGGCCCCGGCGGCCGGATCCGGATCCTGGGCGGCTCCGTGAGGGCCATCGGCCACAACCTGAGCGCCGGCATCGGAGGCTCCTGCGCCCCGGGCGGAACGATCGAGATTTCCGGCGGCACCGTGCGGGCCAGCAGCAGCTCCGGCGCGGGCATCGGCGGCGGCAACGACTCCGCCGGCGGCACGATCACGATCTCGGGCGGCGAAGTGACGGCGAGCAGCAGCGCCTACGGCGCGGGCATCGGCGGCGGCTACGGCGGCGCCGGCGGCACGATCGCAATCTCCGGCGGCGTCGTGAACGCCAGCGCCAGCGACGGGGCCGGCATCGGCGGCGGCCGGGGCGGCGCCGGCGGCACGATCGGGATTTCCGGCGGCATCGTGGAGGCGATCGCGCAGAAGGGCGCCGGCATCGGCGGCGGCCACGGCGCCGCGGCCGGCACGATCGAGATCTCCGGCGGCATCGTGGCGGCCACGTGCTTCGACGACAGCGCGGCGATCGGCGGCGGATGCAACGGCACCGGCGGCACCGTCGCGATCTCCGGCGGCACCGTGACGGCGACCGGCTACAACAGCGACTTCCACGTCGGAAGCGGCAACGGCGGATCGGTGCAGTCGGTCGCGTTCTCCGGCGGCTCGATCCACACGACCCCCGCCCGGGTCTCCCCCGCCGCGTCGAACCTCCTCGCCAAGGCCGTGTACCCGGTGGACTTCCTCGTCGGCGCGGCGAATGTCAGGATCGAGACGTTCTCGATCGACACGCCGCCGCTCGACTACGGCGCCAACGACCTCTACACGGACGAAAACGGAATTCTGCGCACGTGGCTGCCCGACGGCCGCTGGCTGCTCGACCTCAAGGCGGAGGGCGGCGAGACGGAGCGCTGGATCGCGGTCGTCGACGGCGAGAAGACCCTCGCCGCCCGCTACGCGCCGGGCTCCGTCGGCTTCTTCGTGAACGGGACGGACGTCGGCGAGGTCGTCGGCGAAGGCTGGACCTTCGACACCGTCCGCGGCGGCCTGACGCTCTCCGGCGACGGTCCCTTCGAGCTTTCCGGCACGCTCACGAACGCCACCGTGGCCATCGCGGCCAATTGCGCCGTCACGCTCTCCAACGCCGTGGTGGACGCCTCGGTCGTCACGAACGCGGGCGCGATCCACCTCGCCTCCGGCGTGACCGCGACGCTCTCGCTCGTGGGTGAAAACGCCGCGACGGGCGGCGTCGGCCGCGCGGGCGTCACCGTCCCCGCCGGCGCGACGCTCACGATCGACAAATCCAACCTTTCAACCCTTCAACCTTTCAACCTTTCAACTCTCGCCGCAGCAGGCGGCGAGGGCGCGGCCGGCATCGGCGGCGACTCCGGCGGCGCCGCCGGCACGATCCGCATCGCGGGCGGCATTGTCTCCGCCACCGGCGGCGCGTCCGGCGCGGGCATCGGCGGCGGCTCCTACGCGGGCGAACAGTCATGCCGCATCGAAATCTCCGGCGGCTTCGTGACCGCGACGGCCGGCGAGGGCGCCTACGCCATCGGCGCCGGCGTCCGCGACGGCGCGTTCAGCTCCGACTTCGGCCACGTCGCGATTTCGGGCGGAACCGTCCGGCCGGTCCACTCCAGAGCGCTCGGCATCGGCAGCGGCGCGGACAAGTCGACGTCCAACTTCAATTCGTTCCGAATCTCCGGCGGCGCCATTTTCACCGACCGCGGCGCCGTTTCGCCGGTGGCATGGAGCGTCGGGGTCCAGAGCCTCGCCTATCCCGTAGATTTCGACCTCGGCGAGCCCGATGCGCCCGTGAACGCCTCGATTCCGCTCACGAGCGGCGACTCCGCCGTCGAATACGGCCTCCAAGACGTCCGCACCGACGCGCGCGGCGTTGCGCGGCTGTGGCTCCCCGAGGGCAACCGCCTCGTGACGGTCGACGGCGCCCTCTGGCGGGTCTCGGTCTCGCCCAACGGCTCGTCGGCCGGGCCGTGGCACGCGAACCTCACGGTGAACGGCGTCGGCATCGAGTCCCTGTCCGGCGAGGGCTGGAACCTAGACGTGGCGACGATGGTCGTCCACCTCACGGGCGCCGGTCCCTTCGAACTCTCCGGCGAAGAGGAGGGGGCCGCCGTCTCCGTCGAAGCCTCCTGCGCCGTCGTCCTGAAGGACGTCACGCTCGCGACCGGCGAAACCGGCCCCGCGGCGCTCGACTTCCGCGACGGCGTCACGGCCACGCTGGAGCTCGTCGGCACCAACTCCCTCGCGAGCGGAAAGGACCACCCCGGCCTCGGCATCGCGGAAACCGCCTCGCTCGCCATCCGCGGCGAAGGCGGGCTCTCTGCCTTCGGCGGATACAACGGCGCCGGCATCGGCGGCGGCGGCGGGAGCGCCGGCCATTGCGGGGCCCTTTCGATCGAAGGCGGCGTCATCGTCGCGGAGGGCGGCTGGAGCGGCGCCGGCATCGGCGGCGCCTCGGGCTCCAGCTGCGGGACGATCGCCATTTCCGGCGGCGACGTCACGGCCCTCGGCGGCCTCAACGCCCCCGGCATCGGGCAGAAGGAAAACCTGCAAGCCCGCCCGGGGTCGATTCTCGTCTCCGGCGGCGTCGTCACGGCGACGGGCGGCGGATATGGCGCCGGCATCGGCGGGGGATTGTCCCCCTACTACTACCACGCGACGCCCGTCGTGATTTCCGGCGGCGTCGTCGCGGCCACCGGCGGCGAAGGGGGCGCCGGCATCGGCGGTTCCGCGTTCGCCATGGCGGACGTGACGATCTCCGGCGGCGTCGTGACGGCGACCGGCGGCTACCACGGCGCCGGCATCGGCGGCGGCGAAGGCAGCTACGGCGTGACGTATTCCGCCGGCACGGTCCGCATCTCCGGCGGCATCGTCTCGGCGACCGCCGGCGAGGGCGCCCACGGCATCGGCGGCGGCTACCTCTCCGACCGCGGCTCGGTCGAGATCACCGGCGGCACCGTGGCCGCCGCGGGCGGTGAGGGCGGAATGGACGTCGGCATCGTCGGTCCCAGCGGCGTGACCGGCAGCGTCGTCTTCGGCGGCGGCTCCATCCTCGCCGACATGGCCAAGGTGAAGCCGGCCGCGAAGAACGCCGCCGGCGAGGCGGTGTGGCGCGTCGATGTGACCGTCGACAACCCCGACCCCGCGCGGCCCGTCAGCGTCACCGGACTCGACGGCTACGGCGTCACAGACATCTACCCCGACGCGAACGGCGACATCCATCTCTGGCTCCCCGACGGCACCTACGACTTCGAGGTTGACGGCACCCCCGTCCACGAAGTGGTGGACGGCTCGTCCGTCTTCATCCCGCTCGGCGTCGCCGTGGACGGCGTGGACGTCGGCCACGGCTCGGGGCCGAACTGGGTTCTGGACGACCAGAAGCGCATCGTCCTCACCGGCGCCTGCGTCGTCTCCGGCACGAACACGCTCGACGGCCTCTCGATCCGGTTCGAGACCTCCGACGAAATCGTCTTCTCGAACGCCTGCATCCGGTCCCAGCAGGGATTCGCGGTCGCGACGAACGTGAGTGCTGTCGTCCGCGGCATCGGCCGCAACGTCGTCGCGCCCACCTACTGGCCGAAGCTTCTCGAAGAGGGCGCGAGCTTCACCGTCGCGGGCGGAACGTTCGCGTTCCGGAGCGAGGAAGCGTTCACCATCCTCGGCGGTTCGGTGTCGGGGCTCAACACCTATTACGCCCGGCCCAAAAACGCCGATGGCACCGCCGTGTGGCAGGCCGACATCCCCGGCTTCGCGCCCGGCGAGGCGGTCGGCCCGCTCCATGGCCTGCCGGAATACTACGACACCTCCGAGATCCACGCGGACGACGCCGGCGAGGTCCACCTCTGGCTGCCCGAGGGCACCTACGTCGCCACGAACGCCGTCGACGGCGCCAAGTGGACGATCCGCATCGGGCCGGAGGGCGAGGCGACCGTCGTCGCGTGGAACGACGACTTCACCGTGAACGGCGTCAACATCGCGGAGCTTTCCGGCGAAGGCTGGGACTACACGACCAACGTCCTCGCCATCTCCGGCACCGGGCGCTACACCGTCCGCGGAACGAACGAGCTGGACGGCGTCCGCATCGTCGTCGCCTCGGATGCGACCGTCGAGCTCGCCGGCGTCTCGGTCCGCTCCGAACGTCCGTTCGCGCTCGGCGACGGCGTCGCGGCGACCGTCCTGCTCTCCGGCCCCGGCAACGCGCTCGTTTCGACGTATTCCTCCAACGCCGGGCTCTTCGTTCCGCATAGCGCCTCCCTGACGATCACGAACGCCACGGACGACGCGCGGCTCTACGCGTGCGGCGGAAGATACGGCGCGGGCATCGGCGCCAACAGCGGCCAGAGCGACCGGCCCGGCGACATCACCATCGCTGGCGGCATCGTCGAGGCGCGCCCCAGCGAAACGAACGAAGGATACGCCGCCGGCATCGGCGCCGGATTCGCCGGATACAGCGGCCGCATCCGCATCACGGGCGGCAGGGTCTACGCCTACGGATCCCAGAACGGCAGCGGGGCTTCCGCAGGCATCGGCGGCAGCGCCGAGCCCTACGACGATTCCAATGGCCTGATCGAGATCTCCGGCGGAACCGTCTACGCCTGCGGCGGCTCCGCGAGCGCCGAGCGCATCGGCGCCGACATCGGCGACGGCACGAGCCAGCGCGACGCGCACGACAACAGGAACGCCGTCGTCATCACGGGCGGCAACGTCGTGCTCGCGCACTTCGGCTCCGAAAAGGGCGGCTTCACGCAAAGCCGGACGGACGAGGAGAACCTGCCGCACGACGCCGCCGGCAACGTCCTCCACGCCGTCGTCGTCCCCCTCGGCACGCCCGACGCCGCGGTCACCGGTCTTGTGCTCCCGGCTTCAGCCGGGAGTTACGGCACGCGCGACCTCTACGCCGACGCAAACGGCGACCTCTACCTCTGGCTCCCCGACGGCGACTACGCCTTCACCGTCGACGGCGCGCGCTGGACCGCGACCGTCGCGGGCGCCGACACCGTGGCCGTCCCCGACTACGTCTCCCCGGAGTCCCTCCACATCGAGGCCATCGAAGTCGCCCCCGGCTCCGTGACCCTGACCGTCTCGGCCGAGCCGGACGGCTGGATCACCGCCGAAACCGCCCCGCTCCTGCGCGTCCGCGCCTCCGAGACCCTCCCCGTCTCCGCAGGCGAGGTCCTCGACGCCGCCGACGTCTCCGCCACGCCGAACGCCGACGGAACCGCGACCCTCCTCCTCCCCTCCCCCGACCCCGCCTCGCGCTTCTACCGCGTCGAGGCGCCTTGACCATAAATCCAGCCCGCCGCGCTTGTCGCGCCAAGGACGAGCGGGACATGCGGGACG
>DJYI01000022.1:43413-54819 GCA_002448475.1 Verrucomicrobia bacterium UBA6982 | reverse complement strand
GTGTCCCGCCCGTCCCGCCAGTTCCGCATGTCCCGCCCAATAATCGGAACGTCTTGTTGAAACACACGACTCCGTGTGGTATCCTTCGCTCCAGCGCCCGCGCCTGTCGGCTGGGCATCACCTCACCAAGAGGCATTCCGAAAAACACAAATTCGCACGCCATGAAACTCTCACATTTTCGCTTCTTGCTCCTCGCGGCCGCCGCTACGGCGGTCACCTTTGTTGGATGCTCCCGAGAGGACGCCGCCAATGTCATTCAGGGCGCCCGCACTTCCGTGGGCGAGGCCATAACTCCCGAGCTTGGGAATCCGGACAAGACTCTTGTCGTGCGCCAAGCCAAGCTCAAAGAGCGCAAGCGCCAGAACACGACATGGACGGAGGAAAACATCGCAAAACACCCGGATCTGTATCTGCGCCAGTGCCAGGAGGACATCAAGGCCGCTATCGAGCAATACGACGCCGCTCTCATAACCGCCCGCCGCATCCGCAACGAGAACAAGCGCACAGTGGACGAGGCACAGAAGGAAGTCGAGCGGCTTTCGCGTTTCGTTGACGAGGCCAAGCCTCTTTTCGCAGACCCGGAGACTGTCTATCCGGTCAAGGTCTCAGGCTTCACATTTACGAAGGAGCAGTTTACGAAGCAGCTTCGCAATGCGCTCAAAGAACGCAAGCGCAAACAGGAAGTGGCGGCTTCCTCCAGCCAGCGCCTCACTCTTGCGGAAACGCGTATTGCCCAGTTCGAAAAAGCCAGGGAAGACGCCGAGGACGCGCTTCGCTCAATCGACGCAAAACTCGCCGACGTGAAGGCCAATGCCGCCCTCACTGGCGTGGGCAGCATCAAGGACAGCGTGGCATCGATTCTCGACACCGCAGGCGCCGTCCAGACGGATTTTGGCGATCTCACTTCCGTCGTGGGCTTGCCATCTGCCGCAGAGAGCGACGACGCCTTCATTCGCGCCGAACTCGGACTTTAGTATGAAACGCCAGCTTTTCGCGCTAAACGCGCTCGCGTCCGCCACGGCGGCGTCGTTACTTGCAGCTGGGTGCGGGGGCGGAAACGATGGCGGCGGCGGTAGCGACTCGGCTACCGAAGCCGCCACCGCTGTTACTCCTGTGCAGAGTGCGGCGCGGGTAGCCGCCGAGGCAGCTCCCGGCGGCGCGTCGTCGTGGTCTTCCGCCGACATTGCCCGCAACCCGGAAGGATACATTGCGGACACCGTTGCCCAGCTCGACGCCAAGTGCGCGCGCCTTCGCGAGATTGAATCGAAACTTCAGGCGCAACTCCAAGGCGCAAACCGGGAGATTGCGTCGCTCAAATCGCGCGAAAACGAGGCGCGCCTCTTTTGGCGCGCGGCCAAGCCCGTGTTTGACGACCCCGCCACCGCCTATCCAGCTATGGCGTCGGGCC
Organism: Verrucomicrobia bacterium UBA6982; assembly: GCA_002448475.1. GTDB lineage: Bacteria > Verrucomicrobiota > Kiritimatiellia > RFP12 > UBA3636 > UBA3636. The sequence goes on along the minus strand of DJYI01000022.1, from coordinate 53,411 downwards.
GACACTTTGGATCGCGCGACGCGCTGAAGCGCGAACTAGTGGAGGCGAATCGCACCGTCACATTCGCCACAAACGCGCTGTCGAAAATCGAAAATAACGCGGCCAACCTCTCAAAAGCGCTATCCAGGGCCTCCGCCAATCTTGCAGAGGCGTCGGCGCAGCGGCTCAATGTGGCGCGCAAGGCGGATGCCATCAAGGCCGCCGCGGTCGCCGCCGACCTGAAGGAAATTTCCGCGCTCTGCTCGTCAATTTTTGCGGATGCCGAAGCGGCACTTCCCGATGACGAACTTTTTGCGCCGTCCGTAGATTTTCTCGGAGACGACGGCGGCGAGTCGGAGCTAGAGGGCATTTCGCTGTGAAGCGCAATCAAGCCATGCGCGGAGCGTCAGCTTCAACGCTTTTGGTGATTCTCATTGCCGCGGCGAGCGCGCTATTGGCGGGATGCGCTTCGGAGCCTCCCCGCTCCGTTCAATATGGCCCATCCACTTATCGTCCGACGCCTCGACCAGTCCAGTCAATTGGAACGCCACGCGTGAAGTCCGTCGCCGCCGCCAGCACCACTGTCGCGACCGCTCCGGCGTCCAAGACGGATTATGTGCGGACCTCCGCCTCCTCTGGCGGACTCGATGACATCGTTTCCCGCATCAAGGCGCGCGAAGCCGAGAAAGCGCGCGAGGCGGCCGCCGCGAAGCGAAAGCAGCGCGACACGTGGCTCGCCGCCCATGAGACCGATCTGGGAGGCGTCCGTTCCCGACTTAATTCCATGCGCGTGTTCGTCTCCATGGAAAGCGACGCAGAGGCTAAGGCGGCAGTCCGCAGGGCAATATCGGAAACCGAGACGCAACTCGACGCGCTGATCGGTCGCGTCGGCAATGGGAGAGTCGGCTTTTCCGAGGCGTCCGAGTTTAGGTCCGCGCTCGAAGCGCGGCACGAGCGTCTTCTCGAATCGTGCGCTCCGTATCGGACGGCACTCGGCGGTGCCCCGGCCACGGGGAGGTAGCCAATGAATGCTGTGAACACTGGAGACTATGAATTAAAAAAACCAAAGAAACGGCATTGGCTCCGCCGCGCGTTTCTTCTTCTCCTTCTTGCGATCGGGGCATTCGCTGCCTGGACATGGAAGACGCATCATGGCGACTTCCGCTCCGCCGCCGACGATCTTGGTCGGCGCTTGGCCGAACTGCGCACTCTAGCGGCAGATCAATTAGCAGGTGCGTCCACACGAGTCCGCTACGCGCTGGAAGATGCGCGAACCGATCAAAATAGCGGGTCGCGGACAACTGCCGCATCCCCGGCCAGATCCCGGACTGAACCGTGGATGAGGGCCGAAAACTGGACTCGCGCGAAGGCGGCGGACATTGACAGTCTTACGCCGGATGACATTGCCGCCATCGAGAGCTGGGAAGATCAGAAGCCCATTCTGCGATCCTCCTACGACGAACTGCGCGCCGCCGTGGCGAGCGTTGTCGCCGTGCCTGCCTTTCGGCACGACAATGGGAGACTCGCGGCCCTTAACGCCGCGCTTGATGACTTCGGCAGGTGCCTTGACGGCAATGACCCGCTGCGGATCATCTATGATGTGAATTCGCGCGTCACGGCCGCCGCAAATTCCTGGAAGGCAAGCGTCCGCTGGCAGGCCGGAGTGCGCCACCCGACAGCGCCGCATGTCCACAGCGGCTCCTCCCGCAACACATGGGAGCCGGATGATGGCTATGTTTTCGCCAACGCGTCATCAGACAGCCTTGATGTGATCTACAAAGGCCATGCCTACCGATGCTCAAACTGTCAGGGCGCTGGAACGGTGCTTCGTCGCACGACGTGCCCGAAGTGTTCCGGCCAGGGGCGGATCCCCAATCCGGCTCTTACCGCGCTCAACACCGGCGCGGCGATAGTTGACATTGCGAATGCTTTGTCGTCCAAGCACAGGTCACATAGACCCATAGAGCGCGTGGAGGATCCTGGGCTTCAGTGCCCGCAATGTGGTGGCAGACGCCAAATAACCGAACGTGTTGACTGTCCTCACTGCGAGGGCGGAACCGTCTGGAAATGAAGCGCCTTAATCCGCAATAGATGCCGCGCACGCAACTCGCGGCCAGCGCCGTGCCCTTCCTAGGAGATCGATGAGCGGAATTATTGAAGAAATTGCGATTGCCGTTGCCTACACGATAGCGGATGTGATCGCGCTCTTTGGCGGAGTCTTTGCGCTTGCGGTGGCTCTTTGGTTCGCGAGCCAGACCATAAGGCGCGAAGGTGTGCGCGCCATCGGCCAGCGCTATTATTGGTGCGTCTGCCCCGGCGTTGTCTGCCACGAGACTGGCCACGCGCTTGGCTGCGTTTTCACCGGAACACGCATCAGCAAATTCGTTCCATTTAGGCCAGAAGGAGACACCCTCGGCTACGTTCAATACGAAATTCGCCCTGGAAAATGGCCGAAAATCGCGATGTTCTTCATCTCGACGGGGCCAGTCTGGTTCGGAAGCGCAGTCATCCTGCTCCTATGCCGCCTCGCCGCCGGACCGGAGCTTTTTCCAGATTTCCGCGCGCTTGCACCGAAGGCTGGCGACTCGCTTGTGGTCCATGTAGAACGCATCGTCGCTGGTGCAGGGCACATGTTCGGGACTGTCTGCTCACCGGCACATTGGCGCACACCGCTTGTCCCGGTTTTCGCCTATCTCGCCTTCTGCATTGCGTCGGAGATCACCTTGAGTCCTTCCGACCTAAAGGGAATGTGGCGCGGGCTTGTCGCGATCATTTGCGCCATATTCGTCGCGAACCGCATACCATTCATCTCCAGGGGACTTGGCTGGTGCATCGACACCGCGCGCCCTGTGGTCTTTGCGCTGGAGACGGTGCTTCTGCTTGTCCTCGTCGCCGACCTTTTGATCCTTGGTTGCGTTCGCCTAATCCGTGTGATCAAAAGGCGCCATCACTGACGTGCGGGACTGGCGAATGTCCCGCATGTCCCGCCCGTCCCGCTCTTACACGAACGGGGCGGCGCGGTAGGCGCTCATCGTTAGGCCGAATTCGCGCTTGAAGAGCTTTCGGAAGTGAATTTCATCCTCGTAGCCGCACAGCGGGCCGATTTCGCCGATCGGGGTTTCCGTTTCCCGCAGAAGCCGCCGCGCCTTTTCGAGCTTAACTCGCCGCAGCTCCTGCACTATGGTCCGGCCCAGCGTGTGCCGGAAATGGCGCTCCAGCAGCCGCGCAGAACAGCCCGCGGCCTCGGCCACCTCGGCCGCCGTGGCGCCGCCTTCGCCATGCTGGCGGATGAAGTCGAGAGCAATGTTCACCAGACGCGCCGTTCCCTTGAAGTCGCGCGTTGAAAGGCGCTCGACGAAGCCGCGAAGACCGTAGGTGCGCAGCGGCGGGGCGGAGTCGGCGGTTGCTTCAGCGGAAGCGGACCCGGTGGATGGGGGTGGCGTCAGATCTCCATTGTCTCCGCCTTTGCCGCGCGCCGGAACCCGGCGGGCGCCCAGCATTTCGTCGAGAAGGCGCATGGCCTCGTGACCGGCGCTCTCGAAGTCCGGCTCGATGCTCGACAGCGTCGGCGTCGTCTGCTCGCAGAGGTATTCCTCGTTGTCCACGGCCAAGACCTGCAGCGTTTCCGGGACGGCGATGCCGGCGAAGCGGCAGGCGTCGAGGACGGATGTCGCCCTGAGGTCGGACGTCACGAACACGCCGCACGGCTTCGGCAGCGCCTCCAGCCAGGCCAGAAGCGCGGCGCGGTCGCGAGCCAGGGTGACGCCGGGTGGATTGATGAAAACGGACGGCGCCTCCAGTCCGCATTCCGAAAGCGCGGCGCGGAATGCGTCGCGACGCTCGACGGACCAGACGAAGTCGTGCAGCTCCCCGACAAACCCGAAGTGGCGCAGGTTTCTGCGCTCGAAGAGACGCGCGGCCATCCGCCCCACGGCCACGTTGTCGCACGCCATCCGCACGCACGCCACGGGATCCTCGCCGCGAACGTCTTCCGGCGAGACGTGGAACAGCACCTTCGCCCGAACACGCGGCGCTCCGGCCTTTGATCCCCACGGGTCCGCAATGAGACCATCGGGGCGCCACGGACCGAAGTCGAGAAAGTCATATCTCTCGTCCTTGCCTTCCGTCACATGCACGTCGAGATGCTTGTGCGCGGCGGCGTAGCGCAGGGCGCCCATCGCAATCGCCCGCCCGGACTTGAAGCGCATTCCAAGGTGGACGAGGACTCGGACCGTCCTGCGGTTCGCTGTTCGCGAGTTCGGGCTTCCGGAGCCGGATTTTGCTGTTGTCGCGTCGTTCATTGCCGCCGATCATACACAAACGCCGCGTTGTTCGCAAATGCACATTGCCATTGTTCGTTTTTACACCTCACGGCAAATCTGCGGATGCGGTAGCATTGTGGCGTCCACCGGAACCAAAACCATCAAGGGAACGGCCATGGAACTTTCATCAATTACGAAATTCTCAACAACGCTCGCACTTTTCGCCGCCGTCACAGCGACGGCCGACATCTACACCTGGACCGGCGCGGCGAACAAAACATGGGACTCGACAGCCAAGAACTGGACCACCGCCGGCGGCTCGTCCGACGTTGCCTGGGTCGACGGCAACGACGCGGTGTTCGCGAACGCCAGCAAGCTTGTCGTGACGGTTCCCGGCGCCGTGACGGCGGGGAACATTACGAAACCCCAAACTAGCGGCAACTATGCCGTCACGTTCACGGGGACAGGTCCTCTTTTGTGGACGGGATGGCTCTCGGCGCCCGCGCTCGGCAGTGCCACATTCAACATGGAACTTCCGCTTGCCGACAACGGCGGCGGTCTTCACTTCGATCTGGGAGCCAACTGCATTCTCAAGGCCCAGAACGGCCACACCGGCGGCACATACATCAAAAACACGCACGGAACGTCCGGGGTAAAGGCGTTTGGCGTGGATGGTGCCACAATCGCCACCGAGAACCCGGACGGAAACGACCTGGCGCTTGGGCCGGTCCCGGCGACCGTCTGCACCAACATCTATGTCCAAGGCGGCAAGGTGGCTCTCTTCGTCAACGCCTCGTTCACCAATACGATCCACCGAAACCGCACGATTCTCATTTCGGACAATGAAACATTCTACCTGAATCCAAACGGGAAGTTGCGCATAGACGGCAACATCGTCGGTGAATACCACGGCACGACGAAATTCCCGTCCACGACCATTGTTTCCGTCGGCGACAACACCGGCTGGAAGGGACTCACCGTCCTCGCCGGCGACAACTACTTCGGAAGGCTTCTCGTTCCGGGGCGGCTGGAAATCGCGGACGGATCGACGCGCCTTGTGACGACAGGCAAGGCGGCCGGCCCTATCGTGGTCGTGACCGGCAACGGGTCGGCCTACAACGACGCAAGGGGCGTGCTGACGATTTCCGGCGGGCGTCTCTACAACACGACTCAGTCCCGCGAAATCAGGGTTGACGGCTACGGGCAGCTCGATATTAGCGGCGGCGAAATAGACCTTCGCTACGCGGACCACTTCTGGAGCGATCCGTCGAAGTTCGTGCTTGCGACGAACAAGCCGGCGAAACTGACAATTCGCGACGGCGGACAGCTGACGACGGATTATTTCATCGTCTCGGGCACGACCGCCGGCAACGGCGGCGAGGTGTTCCTCCAAGATGGAGGGACTCTCTCGGCTGGATTCTTCCCCATGCCGACAACCGCAGGCGCGAAGGGGATCTTCCACTTCGACGGCGGCGCGTTTTCCTCCCGCTCAGGCACCAACGAACTCTTCGAGGCCGTCGCGGACGCAGGCTGGGACGGCGTGACTTTCTCCGTCGAGGACGGCGGCGCGGTGTTCGACACGTCAAACGGACTCCCGATCTACTGGTCGCGCCCGCTTGAGAGCGGCGTGTCCGGCGGCGTGATTGACGGCGGACTGCGCAAGACCGGGAGCGCGGTCGCCGCGATCTCCACGAACTGCACGTACACCGGGCCGACGATCGTCGAAGGTGGGACGCTCCAGCTGCGCGGCGACAATTTGCTTCCAAGCGGGGCCGACGTTGTTCTCACCAACGGCGCGGCGGCGTCGTTCAGCCTCTACGATGGCACGGGCTGGAGCGATCACACCCGCGTGGAGCAGACGCTCGGCCGCGTCTCCGGGAACGGGACAGTAAACTACTGCCGCCGCGTCACGGTGTCAGGCGCGATCGCGCCCGACGCCAACGGGACAATCCGCTTCCCGGAGGCTGTCACGCTGGCGTGCGACTACGAGGTGCGCGCTTCCGCGACGGGCTGCTCCCTCGTTTACTTTGGAGCGAAACAGGACATTTCCGGTGTCACGCTTTCGATGCCCGCGCCTTCGGAGTTCGACTCCGCCGCAGACAACGGCATTTACACGATTCTTGAAGCGCCATACGGAAAGACCGGCGAATTCAAACTCGCAGACGACTTCCCGTCAGACCGATGGCACGTCAAATACGTGACAAGGCATTTTGATTCCCCGAACCGTGACGGCGAAGCGGCGATACTGGTTCCGTTCCGCCCGTTCGTGATGGTTCTGCGGTAGAGGCGCCCTACCGCTCCGACTCGATGCGGATGCTCCGCATGAGAAGTCCGGCGCGGCGGGCGGGCATGACGCGGAACTGCACGTAGAGGGAGGTCAGTTCGACCGGCTTCTCTCCGTCGATCAGCCGCCGCAGCGGCACCGATGCGGTCTGCCAAGTGTCCGGGTCGCCGTCCGGCTGGCCGCCCTCGATTTCCGCGCCGACGTATTTCGACCGCGTTTCCGCGCCGCCCGCGTCATCGGCGCCGCGCCACGCGACGCGGATTTGAAACGCTGGCGGCGGCACGTCGAATGCGCCGGTCGGAGTCTGCCCGCCGTTGAATTCGAACACCAGTCGCGCGGCCGCCGGATTTTCAACGGACACTGGTTCCGGCGGCGCGAGCCGCGCCCCGGCCCAGTCGCGCGTGGCGTCGTCCGCCGAGATTTCCAGCCCGCCGCCGCGCCGATTCGCGGCGGCGCCGCCCCATGGAAAGGCGCGGAGCTTCCACGCCGCCAGCGGCGACGAGTCGGGAAGCTCCGCCGAAATCGCCGCCACGACCGGCACCGCCGCGCCGCACGCGCTTTCCATGTCGATCGAGGCGATGGTCTTGTCGGGGTGCGGGTTGTCCCAGCGCAGGATGTGGAATCCGCGGTTTTCGGAGTTTTTCCAGCCGACGCGGCAGCGCGCCGTGGCGGCCTGCTTTTTGCGCGAGTCAATCCACCAGTCGTCGATGTCCCGCCGCGCAAGAACCGGGATGTCTTCCGACGTGCCGTCCGCGTAGCGCACGACGTAGCGCATGACTTCGGCGTTTCCGCCTTCGAGCCACGCGGCGGCGTGAAGGAAGAACAGAGCCTGCGCCTTGAGGTTGACGCCGATGCCGCGGACCGCGTCTGGCAACTCCGGGAGGGCCGCGCCGCGCAGCATGACGCAGGCGCGCTCGCCGTTCTGGTCGGGGCGGATGAAGTCAAGCGGAACTCCGTTGCAGTCGGTGACGCCCCACGGCGCGTTTCTCAAGCAGTTTTCGCCCTGGTCGGTCCATCCGCCCCGCCCGTCGCCGGCGACGGAATCGACGAACGCGCGGTTCGCGACTTCTCGCAGGTCGATGAACCGGATGCAAGCCGGGTCCACGGAAAACGCCTTCCTGGCGGCCTTGGGACGGCGCGAGGCAAGCCATGGCAGGGCCTCCGCCGCGACGGATTCGTAGGAACGCGCGGCCTGAATGGCCACGCCGTCCTGCTGGTTGCCGATCCCGCGCAGCACGACGGGGACTTCGGGCTCCATGAGCAGCAGCGCCGCGCCGTCGGGATCGCGGCCGAGTGCTTCGCCGGTGGCGACGTTCACAAGCGTCTGCGCCTGAAAGCGCGGGCCGGGCATGAAGCGGACCGCGCGCGGCGCAAGACCGTGCAGCGTTAGGATGAACGCGGTTTCGCCGGACACTTTGGACTTGCCCGCGGCGAGGGATCCAGAGAGAGCCGACGCGCGCGCCGCGTGTGTTTCCAGATTGCGAACCGGTTCGCCGGTCTCGAAATCGAGCGTTGTCGCGACGGGCTCCACGCCGGATGTCGAAGAGGCGAGATCGGCGAGCAGACGCGCCTCCTGCGCGGCGTCGAGCCGCGCCGCCACGAAATACGCGACGCCGGCTCCCATGCGGCGCTCCAGAACGGCGGGAGTGCCGTCGGCCAGAGTCGCCGCCACGTCCCAGCCTTCCGCGCTTTCGAGCGCGCAATACGGGACGCCCTCGTATCGGCGCCCGCCAAGAATGAATTCCTGGGCCTCGCCGCGAGCCTGGGCGCCGAGCGCAATGCCCCAGGTCTGTCCGGTCGGCCGCGGCCGGGCCCATTCGTCGAGGGTCATGGCCTCCTGGCAAAGGACGAGGACGCCGCCGCGCTCGACCCAGCCGCGCAACGCCGCCACGGTCCCGTCAAGCGTCGCGTCGATGCCGGCCGCGACGAGGAAGCGGTGATTTTCGAGCCGCCCCTCCGGCAGCTGTTCCTCGAAAACGACGGCGAGCGGCAGATGCGCGTCCGCCATCGCCTCTGCGGCGGACTTCGCGAAATTGTGGTTCCCGTGTCCGGCGGCGACGCCCAGACGCTCGGTCGGCAGGGAAAACAGCACCGCCGCGCGCTCAGCGCTGGAAATGCCGCGCTCGCGCGGGTTGAACAGATCCTCCACGGCGGCGATTTCGCGCTTTGCGTCCAGCATCCCGGCGAAGGCCTCCGGCGGCGTGGCCGCTGGATTGAGCGCCATGTATGGGAACGTCTCGGCCATGCGGCTTGGGCCGTCGGGGGTGCGGAACGCGGGATCGTCGAGACGCCGGTCCCACTTGAAGTAATACGTTGCGTTGAACCCGCGCGAATACTGAAGCAGGACCTTGGCGCGGTGGCTCGCGCGCGTGTGCCCGAAATACGCCTCGCCGTCGATGATCGGCTTGCCGTCTGCGATGGCGCGCAGGATCAGCGAGTCGAAAAACGTGCCGCCGCCCGTGGGACTCATCACGACGCCGCATCCGCGGTTCGCCTCCAGGACGTTGATGTAGCCGAACGACATGCTCAGGGGCTGGAAGCAGACGCGCGCGTCCGGCACGACCTGGCGGATCGTGTCGGCGCCAAGGCGGATTCCCGAAGCGAACATCCGCTCGCGGAACTTCATGAGTTCAACGCCCAGCCCGACGCACTCGAAGGGTCGCGCGGCCCCCGCCGCAGCCTCGAACGAGTCGTAGCCGGAACCCCAGGCGGCGTTCATCGCGGAAACGTCGCCGCCGAAGATTTTGGACAGATCGCGTGCGAAAAGGGCGCGCGATTCGGGGGAGTTTTCGGTGTAGCGCGGCTCGTTGAAGAGCTCGTATGCGTAGGGCGCGGCGCCGTGCGCCCTGAGCTCCTCGGCGCCCGTGCGCCACATCCGGGCGTAGAGGGCGCGGCCCTCGTCGGAAGCGAGACTGTAGGGCAGGAAATGCCCGGCGCCGTCCTCAGGGATCGCGGCGCGCGAAGGCGGGCGGCCTTCCTCGAACTGAATCGCCCCGTGCGACCAGCGCGCGCAGGTGAAATCAACGATTGTCGGAAGACCCGAGAGCCACCAGCGCGAGGCGATGTCCCAGTCCAGCGCCTTTTTTCCTTGCCAGACTTTCGCCTCGGGGCGGAACTCGTTGAGCCATGAGAGCGACACCTCCCCGCCGACCGTGTCGAAGCCCAGCCGTTCCAGATACCCGCGATCGGGCGGCGTCTCGTAGATCCAGGCCCATTCGTCTGGGTAGCCTTCCGTGTGGCGGTAGTCCTTCCACTGCGGATGGTGGTAGATGACCGTGCCGAGCAGATACTTGCTTTTGCCGTCGATGAGAAAGTTGCCGTCCTGCGCGATGCCGAAATCATCGGCCCAAGCCGAAACCGCGGCAACGAGCGGAAGCGCAAGGAAAAGCAGAAATGAACGAATTTTCATCAGTAACCCAACCCGCAACGATCAAACCATCCAACGCTCCAACGGTCAAACGGTCAAACGGTCA